>CALXSH010000035.1 GCA_944391065.1 uncultured Kiritimatiellota bacterium
GGCTATTGTCTTGGCGCTATCTCCTGACTTAGGGACTTTCACCTTTTAGATTGAGTACATGCCGAGCACACAAGAAAGGGACGGGGCCGAGGCCCCGTCCCGTAAAGCGCAGGCGCGTCGCGGTTTATTGCATCTCGTGGGAGCGGCGGTAGCGCTGGTTCCGACGTTCCATTTCGGCGTCGAGTTCTTTGCACAGGGTGACGTAGTCTGCGGGCGTGAAGGTGAGGGATTGGGTGACATCGTTGCCGGCGGTAACCGGCTTGATCTTCTCAAGCATGGGATTGAGGGCGGTCAGTCCTGTTTCCTGCATGAAGAGGCGCATCATGGCGCCGATGCCGGCAAGAATCTGGCCGGCCTCCTGGGCCTTGGCCTCGTCGGGGAAGGTGACGCGGACGGTGAGGGTCAGGTCGGCGCCCTTGAGGCTGAGCGCGGTGTAGAGGCTCTTGGCCTCCAGGAGCGCGGGGCAGAAGGCCTGAAGCTGCTCTTTGGCGGTGGGCTTGCCGTGGCGGGCTCTCGGCGCGTAGCCGTCGAGAGCCTTGCCGAGGGTTTTGCCGAAGTCATTGACGACGAGGACGACGGAGCGGTCGGAGCCTTCCACGGGGACGAGGGCGGCGGTGAGCGGGGAGTCATCGGGGATGGAGGCTTCGGGGGCCGCGGCGGTCGAGGAGATATGGAGGCCGAGGCCCTCGACCTTGCGGATGCCGAGGCTCATGCCGGACGTGGAATCGGCGAATTTCGTCCAGTCGCCCTCCTGGGTGATGGTGACGGACTTGTCGAGCTCGGGCTTCACTTCCTCAATCAGCGCGTTGAGGTCTATGGCGGGGTCGAGCAGGACTGCGGCGCCGGCAGGCATCTCTTGCGGGGATTCCGGGGCGTCGATGGCGGCGACGTAGGATGAGGCGCCGATGGTCAGCGTCGCGGGGCTGAAGCGAAGTGCGTCGGTGAGGGGTTTGATCTCGTCGGGGATGTCATCGGTGCCCCACGCCATCAGCGTGGCGGCTGTCTCGGCGTCGCCGCCTTCGGCGATGGCGGCGGCCCAGGCGTTACGGGCGGGGGTGAGGTCCTTGTCGAGGCCGTGGAGCGCGAGAACGATGTCGGTCTGGGCGGGGATGAGGTCTTTGACGGTGGGTTCGGAACCGCCGCAGCCGGTCAGGAAGGCTACGGAGAGGGCCCCGAGGGCCAGAAGGCATGTCTTCATGGATTTCATTCCTTGTGTGTGTCTTTACGTGATGTGTCCGTGATCGCCACGGATCGGAAAGCGTGCAGCAAAGTCGTGCCAAAGGAGAAGCGGCTTCAGGGGCTCGGCGCGGGAGGGGCGAGGCTCGGAATCCGCCGCGCGAGGCCGAGGAGGTCGGCAGAGGAGGTATGGAGGCGCGGCTTCGGGGGAACGGGCGGGTCACCCTCAGGGTCGCGGACGGCGTTCCAGCCGCCGAGGAAGACGGGGCGGCCGCGGGCTTCGGCGGTGCGGAGATCGCGGAGCAGGCAGCGGTAGGCGTCGTAGTTGGGGCAGACCTCAAACCATTTCCAAAGGGCGCGTTCCGGCAGACACAGGAGGAGTTCGTCGAGGAGCGCGTCGAGGCTTGCGGGGTCGGCGGCGCTTTCCCGGCAACGCAGAAGTTCTGCGATGAGGGCGGCGATGATGGCCTCCCGGCGCTCCGGTGTGATGGCGGCTTCGGGATTCTCGGCGAGGGCGACGGCTTGGGCCGCGGTGAGGTCGGTGACAGGCGCCGCGAAGGTGTGCAGGACGGGAACGTCACCCTTGGCGGGATCGGCCGGAAGCCATTCGGCCTCGGGGAAGGCGGTGCGGAGGGCGTCCAGGATTTCATCGGCGCGGTCTTCGGGCGGGATGCCGTAGAAGGTCCGGCGGCCCCGCTTCTCAAGCCAGGGGCGGTCGGGGCAGAGTTTGCGGAGGCCTTCGTAGTAGGCTTGGGCCTGTTCGGCGAAGGGTTTGTCGCAGGCAATCCCTTCGGGGAGACCGGTGAAGAGGGGGAGGGCGATAGCGACGGCGGGTTCCAGCCAGAACCGCAGGTCGGTCAGGCCTGACGCGAAGGTTGTCGTCTCCTTCGGGGTGACGGGCCGAACGGTCGCGGGAAGAGTCAGCCCGAGGGGCTCGGCGAGGGTGTGCAGAAGGATGGGATCGGGGATGCGCAGGAGGAGATGGGTGGCGTCCGTCAGGTGTGAGCCCAGGACCGTTTCGCGCCGGTCCCAGTCGTTGGCAAGGGCCCACAGCATGGGCGATTCGGGTTCCCAGAGGATTGGCCTTGGGGCTGCCGTGGCGGCTGCCTGTGCGGTGTTGCCGCGCATGTAGTCGTAGGCGGGGATGCCGTTGATGCGGAGTTCTTCGGCGAGGGCGGAACCTCGCCAGACGCGGACGTCGAGTTCGGCGGTCAGGCCGCCGGCGGCGACCAGGCGCTCAAGGGGGCGGGCGTAGCGTTGGTCGCAGTAGTAGCGCAGGTAGTTCTGGGGAACGCCCTCGAGCGCCAGCGGGACCGTGACGGCTTCGAGACGCACATAGTGGCCCATGAAGAGGTCACGCGGGTCATAGAGACTGACCCGGAGGGTGACGCGTTCGCCGCGGGTCAGGATGAGATGGCGCTTGGTCAGCATCCAGACGGGGACGGCCAGCTGGGCGGCGATGCCGATGCCGATAATGAGGGCCTTCCAGGAGAACTTACGCATGGCGGCCTCCCTTCGACAGGCGACTGAGGACGAGGTTGACGGCGATGAGGGCCACGCCGCCGGCGATGAGGATGGCTCCCTGCGTCATGAGGTCCGCGCCGAGGGCCAGAAAGCCGAACCAGGCCACGAGGAGGGTGAAGACCATGCCTTCATTGGCTGTCATGCGGGAGGCAGTGCGGATGCCGCAGGTCAGGACGGCAATGCCGACGGCCAGCCCTCCGAGGGTCGGCCAGGCGGCGGTGCCTGTGCAGGCGGTGAGGGCGGCAACGGGGAGAAGGAGCAGGAAAAGCCCTTCGTTGCGGAGAAGGCGGCGGGCCGTGACGGCGACAAGCGCGATGCTGAGCACGGTCCACCACAGCGGAGAGGCATAGTCCTCCCTGGGGGTGGCGATGACCATGGCAAACGCGTAGAAAAGCATCGGCAGGCTCACCAGGGAGAGCGCTCTGTGGGGATGGAGGCGGCGTTCGGCAAGCGTGCCCAGAATGAGCGGCAGGCCGAGGCTGAGGCTGACCCAGGGGAAGGGGGCGATGTCCAGGATTTCGGTGCAGAGACCGTGGACGCAGTAGGCGAGAAAGGCGGATGAGGCGACGGCCATGACGGCCGCGAGACCGCGGAGCCAAGCGGGTCCGCCGCTTCGCCAGAGGGGAATCAGGACGGGGAGGAGAAGCGCAATGCCGACCGGAAGGACGGCAACGGCGATGAGAAAATTGCAGGCATCGGGAAAGTAGTCGACGGCAGCTACGGCTGTGGCCAGAAGAAAGCCCCAGGCGGTCAGCCAGGCGGGAATGGCCAGCGTGGCGTAGACGACCGGCAGGAGGAGGAGTGTGACCGTCGCGCAAAAGGCGAAGTGGTCGGAGTGCAGCTGCAGGATGCGCCCAAGCAGGGCGACGGAGCAGAGGACGCCGCCGGTCCAGACGGTGCCCAGAATCTGTCCCGCCACGGCGGTGAGGGGGCCGCGGTGCGTTAGGACCGCATAAAAGACCCAGGAGAGGACGAGGGGCGCGAGGGCGACGGTGACCTGCGCGGCGAAGGGAACGAAGTGCCAGTTGGCCGCCAACAGGGCGATGATGCCGCCCAGAATCAGAACCGCGCCGGCCGTGCCGAACCAGAGGGCCCCGGTCGGAAGAGGCTGGCGCACGGGAGTTTCGGAAGGAACTGTCATTGCCGTATCTCCATAAGAACGCGGACAGTCTAGCACAGGGACGGCGGAATGGGAAACGCTTACCAGCGGATGGGAGGCAGACCGTGGGCGGTGAGGTAGGCGTTGGCCTTGGAGAAGTGGCGGCAGCCGAAGAACCCGTTGAAGGCGGAAAGCGGCGAAGGATGGGCGGCGGTGAGAATGAGGTGGCGCGCGGGGTCGATGAAGGCGGCCTTGGCCTTGGCCTTGGCGCCCCAGAGCATGAAGACGACGTGCTCCTTGCGTTCGGCGACGGCACGGACGACGGCGTCGGTGAAGGGCTCCCAGCCTTTCCCCGCGTGGGAGAGGGAGGCCCCGGCGCGGACGGTGAGAATCGCATTGAGCAGGAGAACCCCCTGGCGGGCCCAGGGACGGAGATCGCCGCCGACGATGGAGGAGCCGCCGACGTCATCGGCAATCTCCTTGAGCATATTGCGCAGGGAGGGGGGCGGGGCGACGCCGGGCTCCACCGAGAAGGCGAGACCGTGGGCGTGGCCGGGGGTCGGGTAGGGGTCCTGGCCGAGGATGACGACGCGGGTGTCGGCAAAGGAGCAGAGTTGCAGGGCGGCGAAGACGTTCTCCTTGGCCGGCAGGACGTGTTCCGTCGCGTAGACGTGGTTCTCGAAGGCCAGGAGCCGGGCGAATTCCGGGGTGTGGATCGTCGGGCTGAGGATGTCGCGCCAATCGGTTTTCATGGGGCGATTATAGCACAGGGGGAGTTTGTTATAATCGCCCGCATGTCCAGACTCCCCTTAGCCCTGACCGGCGGCGACTGCGCCGGCATCGGACCGGAAATCACGGCGGCCGCGGCCGCGCGCTTTCCGGATGAGACCTTCTGCCTGTATACGTGCAGGGCGCTCTTTGAGCGGGCCTGCGCGGCGGCGGGGGTCCCCGTGCCGGCTAACATTGTCTGGCGTGACGTCGGGGTGGATAAGGGGATCGAGTCGGTCGTGACCGGTCGCAATCAGGCGGTGTGCGGGGAAATCGCGTACCGTGCCGTGATGGCGGCGGGACGGGCGGCGTTGGCGGGGGAGGTGCGCGGCATCGTGGCGGCGCCCTTCTCCAAGACGGCGCTGCGGATGGCGGGCCACACGGATGTGCCCGGCCATACGGAGCTGCTGGCGCGTCTCTGCGGACGGGAAGAGGCCACAATGGCCTTTCTGGCGCCGGGGCTCTTCGTTTCGCTGGCGACGATCCATGCCGCGCTGGCGGAGGTGCCGCGGCTGCTGACGCCGGCGCGTCTGGGGCGCGTGCTGCGCGATACGGCCGCGGCGGTGCGGCGGCTGACGGGGGAGGCCCGGCCGGAGATCGGCGTGCTGGCGCTCAATCCCCATGCCGGTGAGGAGGGGGCCTTCGGCGATGAGGAGGCCCGTTGCCTGCGGCCGGCGATGGAGGCCTTTGCCGAGCTGGCCCGATGGCAGGGGCCGCTGGTGCCTGACGTGGCCTTCCGCGGGATGCGGACGGGCGGCGAGGGACTGAAGGCCTTCGTGGCGATGTATCACGACCAGGGACTGATTCCTTTCAAGATGGTGGCCTTTGACAGCGGCGTCAACGTGACGCTGGGGCTGCCGATCGTCCGCACGAGCCCCGACCACGGTACGGCCTTCGACCGCGCGTGGCAGGGAACGGCTTCGCCCGACAGCATGGTGGCCGCCATCGACGCGGCGCGGAGGCTGACGCGATGACGCGCCGGGGCCGTGACAGAATGATGCTTTTCGGGGCGCTGGGGCTGCTCCTGTTCGGCTCGGTCGCTTATACTGTCGCCGACGCCTACGGGTGGATCCCCGACCGCCTTTCGGCGCGGTACTATAGCGCGCGGCGCGGGGCGCCGGTCATCCGTCCGGGCGAGCCGGGCGATCCCGATCTGGTGCTGGGGGTGCCGGTGGGCGATGCGCGGTTCCGCCTGAACTGGCGGGACCACACGGCTATGGTCATGCGGCCGGTTGACCAGGGGTTGGAGGACTGGGTGATCCCCTCGCGGTTTGTCTACCGTGACGAGACCTTTACGGTGATTGCGCTCCACTCCTTCGCGCTGCTCTACGCGCCGAAGGTCCGGCGGGTCTCGCTGCCGCCGACACTGGAGTGTCTGAACGAAGCCGACACGATGGCGCCCCAGGGGACGGTCATCGAGCGGCGCGGCGAATAGGAAGGCTTTGGATGATGCGGATTACAGGCGGTGAATGGGGCAGTCGGACGGTCCTGATGCCGAAGTCGGAATTGGTACGTCCGACGCAGGATCAGGTGCGCGAGGCGCTCTTCAATATGCTGATGCACGCGGTGCAGGGGGTGCGGTTCCTTGACCTCTTCGCCGGCAGCGGCGCGGTCGGCCTTGACGCGCTCAGCCGCGGCGCGGCCGAGGCGCGCTTCATCGAGGGCGACAGGCGGGTCTTTGAGACGCTGCGAAAGAATCTGGAGGCCTTCGGCGTGGCGCCGGAGGCGGCGGTCTTGGCCGACGTGACGCGATGGACGGAGAATCCGCAGCGGACGGAGCGCCCCTTCGACATTGTCTTCGCCGATCCGCCCTATCAGTGGGCGGCCGAAGGCGGCCTGCCGACCCTGGCCGGGAATATCTTCGCTTCCGGTTTGCTCAAGGCCGGAGGCCTGCTGATCTTCGAATGTGACTTCCGGACCGACCCGCCGGATTTGCCGGACTGCGAACGTCTGAAGGACCGCAAATACGGCAAGACCAAAATCACGGTGTACCGCTATAACGGAAAAGCCCCGGCCTGATGCCGGGGCTTCCGGTCCGGTGCCGGGGGCCGGTCAGCGCGGGATGTCCAGAAGTTCGCCAAGGGTGACGAAGGTGTCGGTGAGATCGCTGAAGTGCAGAAGCGCACGGCGGTCGAGGGGGGTGGGGGTATCGTTGACCACTACGATGCGGGCCCCGCAGCGGTAGGCTTCCTCCGGCAGGGAGGCGGCGGGATAGACCGTCAGCGAGGAGCCGAGCACGAGGCAGAGATCGGCCATCATGCAGGCCTTCAGGGCATCCTGCAGGACCCGCTCCGGGAGGGCTTCGCCGTAGAAGACGATGTCGGGTTTGAGTACGCCGCCGCAGGCGCAGTGGGGAACCTTGCCGGCGTGGGCCGTCGGCCGGACCTCGGCATAGGCGTAGGCGCGGCCGCAACGGCGACACCGATGCCATTCGGGGGAACCGTGAATCTCGTAAACCGTGGGCGATCCGGCGACGGTGTGGAGGCGGTCGATGTTCTGCGTGACGACGGCATTGAGCAGGCCACGCAGTCCGAGCCCGGCCAGAACGTTGTGGACGGCATTGGGGCGGTAGGCGTCGACGGCATAGACGAAGTCCTTCGCCCAGGCATAGAAGAGCGAGGGGTCGCTGTCGAAGAGATCGATACCGAAGAGCTCCTCCACGCGGTACCCGCGGAAGGTGTCGGCAAAGACGCCGTTGCGGCCACGGAAACCGCGGATGCCGCTGGGGACGGAGACACCGGCTCCGGTGAAGGCCACCGTGTTGCCGGCGGCCTCCCGGATGAGATCGGCCAATTCGCCGACAGCATTCATGAGATCACGCCTTTCATTGCGCGGACGGGGAGCTTCAGCAGCGTCCAAGTCCCCTTGTAGGCCTCTCCCGTGGTCTGGATCAGGGTGTCCAGCGCCCGTCCCGGGGAGACCGGGATGACGACGCAGAGAGCCACGAGAAGGAGGAAGAGGTTGACGCAGAGGATCAGCCAATAGGAGAAGAGGCGGCCGTAGACGCGCACGTCAGGTTGGCCCGTGCCCAGCAGGGCATCGCCGGTATAGAGCACATGAAAGGCCAGCGTCACCCCCTGCAGCAGATTCCAGATCCAGCCTGGCACGGCGTCAGGGAAGAGGGCCTCCGCTCCCCAGCGGATCAGCACCAGCAGCATGAAGTAAAAGGGCACGCAGTAGGGGGCCAGGACGATGAAGACGTTGGACTTCGAGAGGGTCACGTGTCCGCCGCCGCGGCCGACCCGCATCTCATGGATTTTGGCCAGGCAGAGCAAGCCGGCCAAGGCGTGGGTCATCTCGTGGGCGAAGACATAGACTGACATCAGGGCCCGCCCGAAGGGCAGATAGAGCGCTACCATGAGCGCGCACCCGGCGCAGAACCAGAGGGAGCGCGCCGTGAAGAGCCCATCCAGCCCGCCGCCCGCCAACAGAATCACGCCGTAGGCCAGCGACCAAATCAGCGGCAGGCCGACGAGACCGATCAGGAAGAGCGCGAATCGTTTCATGCGGGCCCCCATGCCGGGGCTTATTCGCCCCAACCGCCCCAGTCGTCACCGCTGTCTGCGGCGGCGCTGTCCTCGGCAGCGGGGGCTTCGGTCGGTTCTGCGGGCGCCTCCTTCGCGGGGGCGGGGGCTTCGGCGGCCTGCCCGAAGTCGGCGGGTAGGTGACGTTCGCGCAGGGCGGCGACGGTCGCGATGCCGTCGACCAGACGCATCAGCTTCTGAATGGCCTCCTGCATCGACTTGGACTTGGCCACGTCGTCGGCGCTGTAGTAACGGTTGATGAAGAGCATCGAGCCCAACGCCAGACGCGCGCGCTGGCTGGCCGTCATGCCGCGGGCCTCGCGGTCGTCGCAGATGCGGCCCCGGATGACGCCGAAGGAGATGACGGGATTGTCCACGGCGAAGGCGCCCCAGGACATCTTCGCGCCGTTGACCGTGATGCCCGATTCGTCGGCGGCGGTAATCCGCTGACGGGTCAGATGGCCGGCCTTGGCCTCCTTGATAATCCAGACGCGCAGATCGTCATAGAGGGCGAGGCGTTCACGAATCGTCTCGCGGGCGGCCTTGGCCTCGTCGGACTTCACTCTGGACGTACGGTCTTCGAAGGTCTTCTTGGCCCGGGCGGTCTCGAACCGGTTGAGGTCCTCGGAGACGGCCGCCTCGTTGGCCTGAACCGAGGCGACTTCCTCGTCGATGGCGGCCTTGCGGCGGGCCTCCTCCTCCTGGCGCTTGCGTTCGGCGGCGGCCTTCTGCTCGGCCTCATGACGGGCCCGGACGGCGGCCTCCATTTCGCCGCGGCCCTGGTCGACGGTGCGGCGCCACTGGGACTGGCGGGCCTCAAGCTTTGTCAGGGCGGCACGGGCTGCGGTGACAGCCTCGCCGTCACGGACGTCGGTCAGCTGCTTCTCGGCGTCGGCGCGGATGTCGGCGACCAACGCGGCGGTGGCCTCGGCCGCGTTGGCCTGAAGCGCCAGGGCATCCACTGCGGCGCGCAGGGCGGTGGCGGCCTCGGCGCCGGCCTTGACGGCCGCGGCGGAAACGAAGTTCTCCTGAACGGCCTTCAGCATGGCGGTGGGCGCCTCGCCCTCGGCGGGACGGAGCCAGTCGGCCTGTTCGGGAAGAATGGCGCGTTCAGCCTGTTTGGCCATCTGCTTGGCTAGGCTTTCGGCGCGGGAGGCTGCCGCGGAGAGTTCCAGACTCAGCTTGGTCGCGGCCTCAACGGTCTCGGTGACGGCCGCGCGGTCGGCCCCGCGGGTGTCGGGCGCGGCCGGGACCGCCTCGGCCTCCGCGGCGGGCGCCCCGTCGGGAAGGGCCTCCTCGGGCTCGTCGGAACCCAGCGAGGTCAGGAGTACGATGACCAACCCGATAATGACGAGGAGGGTGCCGCCGATGCCGCAGGAGAGCAAAATGAGTGTCTTCTTGGAGAGGCCCTCGGCCTTGGTCTCAATCGGCGCAATGAGCGGGGCGTTGCCGCCGGTGACGGCGGTCATCGGACGGGAGGGCGCGTCGTCATCGGCGTCCGGAGCAACCTGCTGGGTGGCGCCCTTGGGCTTGAGCATGAGGCGCTTGCCGGAAAGGGACCCGGCCTTGGGCATGGCGCGCTTCATGTCATTGATTAGCGCGTCGTAGTTGGGATAGCGGCGGATCGGGTTGCCCTCGAGCATGCGCATGATGACCTTGGCGATGGCTTCCGGGCAGGAGGGTGCGAGCTCCTGAAGGGGACGCGGATCGCCCTCCAGACGGGCCCGCATGACGGCCACGGCATCCTCCCCCTCGAAGGGCGGCACGCCGGCGATGGCATGGTAGAGCGTCGCGCCGAGCGAGTAGATGTCGGCGCGTGCGTCGACTTTTTGGCGGCGGAGCGTCTCCGGGGCGATATAGTAGGGGGTGCCCCAGACCTCGTTGTTTTTTGCCGCTTGGGCACCGGAGGCTGCGGCGATGCCGAAGTCGGCCAGCTTGGCCACTTTGTCGGCATTGATCAGGATATTCTCGGGCTTGACGTCGCCGTGCACCATGCCGAGCTCCGCGGCACGCTTCAGACCTTCGGCGATCTGCATGCCGATATTCAGGGCCGTGGCGGCGGCGACGGGACCCTTGGCCATCATCCGGTCGAGGGAGTCGGGCCGGACAAGCTCCATGACCAGATAGGGTTGGCCGTCCAGAGTGCCGGAGAAATAGGTGGAGACGACGTTGTTGTGCTGGAATTTGGCCGCCGATACGGCCTCGCGCTGGAATTCTTCGAGAAAGGTGGGATCCTCCTCGACTTTTTCGCGGAGGATAAATTTGATGGCGACCGGACGCTGAAGGCCTTCGTCGATGGCTTCGAACACCATGCCCATGCCGCCTTTGCCGAGAAGGCGGATGAGGCGGTAGTTGCCGATTTTGCCGGGAACCATTACCGATTTCCCGCAGGCTGGGCATGAGAGGGTGTCGAGCGGGGCGCTGTCGGTGGGCAGGGGCGCGCCGCATTTCGGGCAGGTCGGATTTTCGGCGGGGGTGGCTTTGATGCCGGTATCGTTCATGGCGTAGACTCCAGTGATTGCAGGGAGTATAGCGAAAACCGGCAGGGGGCTCAACCGTGTCGGCCGGGACGCAGCAGTCCGGGAAGCAGAAGCAGAAGCCCGGAGAGCGCGCAGGAGGCCAGGAAGGCCGGCAGCATGGCGTCACAGCTGCCGCCGATGCTGCCGACGGCGGCGTAAACCAGCGAGACCGCCGCGTTGCCGACGAGAAGGAGCGCCAGAGCCCTGCGGAAAGGCAGCCGGATCAGTCCGGCAAACAGCACGGACGCCTCGGCCAAGACCGGGACCGTCCGGAGCGCGACGAGGATCAGCATGCCATAGCGTGCGAAGAGCCCCTCCAGCGCGGCATACTCGCGTGCCCCGATCAGGGCTTTGGCCCGTCCGGCAAAGAAAACGCCGCACCCCCAGCCCAGGAGGCAGGAGACCGTCATGGCCGCAAAGGAAATCAGGGTGCCTCCCCAGAATCCGAAGAGGACGCCGGCCAGCGTGCTGGCCAGACTGGAGGGCACCGGGAGCCAGATGTCGAGCGCCAGCGCCGCAAAGATGGCCGCACCCGCAAAGAGGGGGCGGCCATCGGCACCGGCCCTGACGGTCTCAAACCAAGCTTCAATCCGCTCTCCGAAAAGAACGAAGGGAATCAGAATGACCGCCAGAACCGCAAGGGTCAGCCAGAGCGTTCTGGGTGGGCGCTTCATGGGCCGGCGGCTCCGCTCATTCCTTGATGATGCGGATTTCGCGCTGCGGGAAGGGAATGGAAAGTCCGGCCTTGTCGATCTCAAGCTTCAGCACGCGCGTCAGGTCGAAGAGCACCGTCCAGTAGTCGGCATTCCTGACCCAGCCGCGCAGCGTGAGGTTCACCGAGCTGTCGGCGAGTGCCGAGACGGCAACCGACGGTGCCGGGTCGGGGAGAAAACGGGATTCCTGTGCCGCCACCCGGCGGAACACCTCCAGACCGATGTCCAGCTCGTCCTCGTAGGCAATGCCGATGGTGACCGTGACCCGACGGGTCGGATTGCGCGAGAAATTGATGATTTCGGCTCCGGCCACGGCGGAATTCGGCTCCGAGACATAGAGCCCGTCGGCGGTCTTCAGCACGGTGTTGAAGAGACGGACGGAATCCACCGTCCCGGACGTCGCACCGATGGTGACGAAGTCCCCGGCCTTGAAGGGGCGGAGCACCAGCAGCATAATGCCGGCGGCAATGTTGGCTAGCGTGTCCCGCAGGGCGAATCCGATGGTCAGACCGGCCGCGCCGACCAGCGCGACCAACCCGGCGGTGTTGATCCCGATCCGGTCCAGGATGAATAGGGCCGCGACGACGTAGATTGCCGCCGTGCCGGCCACCGAGAGCATCGGGCGGAGCAGGTCGTCCAGCCAGCGGGCCCGCATGATGAGCCGTCTGGCAATCCGGGTTGCCAGAAAGGCCACGGCGGCGATCAGGATGCAGGCCAAGGCCCGGCCAAGGACAAAGAGAATGACGGCGCCGTACTGCGCCCACAGCTGCCGGATGGTGTCGGTCATGGTTTTATCTCCCGGACTCAATAGGCCTTGGCGACGATCCGATTGGTCTCGTCGAGGCGGACGACTTTCGGACGGAGCGCCTTGGCCTCCTCCGCCGTGGCCTCGCAGAAGGCCATGACAATGAGGCGGTCGCCGACGTTGCCGATATAGGCGGCGGCACCGTTGAGACAGGCGATGCGCGACCCGCGCACGCCCGGGATCACGTAGGTCTCGAGGCGCTTGCCGGTGTCTAGGTCGGCGACAAGAACGCGTTCGTTGGGGAGCATTCCGACGGCGTCGAGAAGATCCTCGTCAACGGTCAGGGACCCGAGATATTCGATGTCGGCCTGCGTGACGCGCAGGTGGTGGAGTTTGGCATGAAGGATGGTGTAGGTCATAATCAGAGACTGTGGGGACGCTCAAGGGGATGGGGGGAGAAAGGCGTCGCGCGCTGCTGTGCGGCGGAAACCTCCTCGGTGAGGGACTGAATGGCGGCATCAAGCTGGGGATCTTGTCCCGAGGCAATGTCGCCGGGCGTATTGTCCACGATGATGTCGGGCATGGCGCCGCACATTTCCATGTCGGTGCCGTCGAGCGTGTACCATCCGAAGCGCGGATGGCGCAGCTTGCCCAAATCGAGCAGCGGTTTGTCGGTGGTGGCGATTACCCCGCCGTTGGTCTGGATGCCGACGAGGCGGCCGCGGCCGAGCTGCTTGATGGCGTGGGAGAAGATTTCGCCGTTGGAGACGGTATTCTGGTTGCAGAGCACGACGATGGGGCGGTCGAAGACCGGACGGCCCCAGTAGCCGGCCAGGTAACCGGGACGGCCGTTGCGGGCGACGGACCAGGAGTGACGGGCCACTCCGAGGATGTTGAGGACCCGGTCGGCGGTAAAGCCGCCGGTATTGTCGCGGACGTCAATGATCATACCGTCGCGGTTGAATCCTTCGGCAAAGATTTCCTGCTCAAAGCGGTAATACTCGGCATCATTCATCCGCTCAATCGTGACATAGCCGAAGCGGCCGCCGGAGCGTTCGTGGACATATTCCCGACGGGTCTGGCGTGCCTCTTTGTGCATCAGCTCGCGGGCCTTGCCGTAGGTGATGGCCTCGATGTAGACCAGGCGATCCTCGCCGCCGGAGCGGACGGTCAGGACAAACTTGCCCGGCGCCGGTCCGTTGAGCAGCAGGGTCGGGTCGATGTCCGGATTGACGGGGGTGCGGTCTATGGCCATGACGAGATCGCCGGGCTTCAGACCGACCTGCGGAGAGTCTGCCGGCCCCCCGGCAATGATGTGGCTGACGAGCCAGCCCTGCTTGCCCTGATAGTCCGGGTCGAAGAGGATGCCAAGATGCGACGTGACAGGGGCCCAGTCTTGGCGGGTCGGGGCGGTTTTGCCCCAGAGCCGGAGCGAATCGTCGGTGTCGTAAAAGCCGGTATGGGAGGCATTGAGCTCGCCGTTGAGCGCGTTCATGATGCGCATGAAGACCGAGCGGCTGGGCGCATAACGGGCCGCGACGCGGTACTTGTCGCGGACCGCCTCCCAGTCGGCTCCGTGGAAATGGATGTCGTAGAAGGCGTCGTTGAGCTGCCCCCAGGCCGAGAGAAATCCCAGTTCGTAGTAGTCGGCCATGTCAAGGTCCTGGTAGACGCGGAAGGGGTAGACCTTGGTAAAGGCCGCAACTTGGCGGTCTCCGGTGAGCCAGACCAGGCGGTCTTTGCCGTCCTTGGTCTCCTTGGGGCTGTACCAGCGCACGGGATGGCCCCACGTTTCGCAGACAAATTTCGGCGTCAGACGGTCGGGAATGGTGATCTCGTAGGTGCCAGGCCGGCCGTTGATGGTCGCCGGGAAGAAAATGCGGCGCGAATCGTAGGAGAAATAGGGGGCGTTGGAGTTCGTTACGCCGGTAATCTGGTGCACACGCTCGTAGAGGTCTTTCAGATCGACCGAAACGGCCGCTGGTGTATCTCCGGCCTTCTCCTCGGAAGATTCGTCCTGGGGCTGCTCGGAGTTCGGCTTGGCACCGATCAGGACGGCCTTGACGACTGGGCGGTCATCGATGGTCGCCCCCATCGTCTCAATGGCTTTGCGGTAGGGCTGCACGCGGATGTCTTCCTCGTCCTGACGGTTCAGCCAGACGTAGAAGAAACTGAGGCCGGTGTCGGGTCGGTCACCCTGCCAGATAATCAGCTTTCCGTCCGGAGACCAGCGCGGATTGCCGTCCCAGGAGAAGCTGCGAGAGAGGTTGTAGGGCTCGATGGTATGGTCATCGATCGGCAGCAGCCAGATGTCCAGATTCTCGTATTCGTCGGCCAGCGAGGCCACCAGCCAGCGGCCGTCGGGCGACCAATCGTAGGAGCCGATGGCCTGGTGCGGCGGGAAACGGCGGATCACCTTGCCGTCGGTGTCGGCCACGGCGATGACGGAATTGCGTTCGACCCAGGCTAGGCGCGTCCCGTCCGGCGAGAGGGTCAGCTGCGAACGGCGCACGGCGTCCTCCACGAGGGGGCGGACGATGAATTCGTTGTTCTCCCACCAGAAGCGCGCCGGATACTTTTTTTCGGCGGCCAGCAACGCCACATCGGTGCCGCGGTCGGAGAGAAAATAGAGTTTGGAGCCGTCGGCGGAGAAGACGCAGTCCCGCTCATGGGTGCGTGCGTCGCCGTAGACGCACTGCGGCTCGCGCAGCACGGTGTCCATGACCCAGAGATCGCCGCCGGCGGTAAAGGCGAATTCAAGACCGCCGGAGGTGGTGGTCAGGCAGCCGGGACCGTCGCAGTTCCAGACCTCGTCGAAGGCGCGCCGCTTGTGCGGCTGCTGCAGTACGCCGCGACTCTCGGGATAGAGACGCAGGCGGTTGGGCTTCATGCCAGGCTGGGTCGGGTCGATCGTGTAGAACCAGAAGCCCTGACGGAAAATCATGATCTTCCCGTCGGCTGAAAGGGTCGGGGCGATGACGCTGTCGCCGCGGAAGAAGGTCACCTGGCGTTCCTTGCCCTCGGGGTAGGTGCGGTACCAGACGTTGCGCGTGCCGTCCTGTCCGGAGATGTAGTAGAAGCCTTTCCCGTCCGGAGCCCAGATGGGCGTCTCTGACTCGGTGGGATGCTTGACCACCAATTCGAAGGTCTTCTTCTCCAGGTCGTAGCACCAGATGCGGGCGGCGTTTTCCCCCTCAAATCCTTTGCGGTAGAGCCCTTCGCCCTCGCGGGTGAAGAGCAGCAACCTGCCGTCCGGCGAGAGCGACGGTTCGTCGCCGTGGGCATCAAAGAGCCGCCGCTCGGCACGCCGTCCGTCGACGCTGATCCATGCCAGGCGCCCCCATTCGAAGGCCGAGCCGCGGTCGTCGCGGACGGTATAGCAGAGCAGTTCGCTGTCATCGTGCGACCAGAGCAGGGGGCGGGCACCCTCGGAGTGGAAGGTCACCTGACTGGCGACGGACTGCTCGCTCAGATCGGCGACGTAGACCTGCCAGGACCCGGAGCGGTTGGACTGAAAAGCAACTTGCTTGCCGTCGCGTGAGACGACCGGCCAGACGTCGTCGCCGTTGGAGTGTTGCAGCAGCCGCGCCACACCGCCCTCTGTCGGCGCCACCCACAGCGTGTCGCACCATTCAAAGACAAACTGCTTCCCGTCCGGAAGAATCGCCGGGCGCGACCCCAGAAAGATCTCCTTGGGATCGAAATCCGACGGGATCGGCGCCTCCGCCGGTCTGCACGACGGGACCGCGGTCTGTGACGGCACCGTCGTGAGCGGCGGCACGGCCGGTGCTCCGCCGTCCGAAATCCCAAGCATCGACAGATCGGCCAAGCCGGCGGCCGCAGGCATGGCCAGACAACAGATCAGCGGAATGGAAAGCGTGCGAAGGTTCATGTGTTGACCCCTGAGTCAGATCGGTTTTGGATGTCGCAGAGACGTCGGTACAGTCCGCCCATGGCGTAAAGTTCCTCGTGCGTGCCGCGTTCGCGGATGACGCCTTTGTCCAGCACCAGGATGCAGTCTGCCTGGCGGATGGTGGAGAGCCGATGGGCGATGGCGAACGTGGTGCGGTCCTTCATCAGGTTGTTGATGGCCTGCTGCACCTGCTGTTCGGTCACGGTATCAAGGGCGCTGGTCGCTTCGTCCAGAATCAGAATCGGGGGATTGCGCAGGATGGCGCGGGCTATGGCCACGCGCTGCCGTTCGCCGCCGCTGAGGACAAAGCCCTTCTCGCCGACGATGCGGTCATAGCCTTCGGGATGGGCCATGATGAAGTCGTGGGCGTTGGCCAGTTTTGCGGCGGCCTCGATCTCTTCGCGGGTGGCGTTCGGGGACCCGTAGGCGATGTTGGCGGCGATGGTGGTATTGAAGAGGAGCGCCTCCTGAGTGACGGTGCCGATGACACGGCGCAGGTCTGCAATGCGGTAATCGCGCACATCGTGCCCGTCGAGCGTCACCTGCCCGTCCGTGACGTCGTAGAAGCGCGCCAGCAGACTGGCCAGCGTGCTCTTGCCGCTGCCGGTGGAGCCGACCACGGCATACATCTGACCGGGACGGATCTCGAAATTCGCGTCGCGTACGATCAGATCGCCGGAACCGGGATAGCGGAAGTCGACATGCTCGAAGCGGAGCCGGTCATGGAAGCCCTCCAGCGGCAGGGCGTCCGGCCGCTCAAGGAGTTCCTCATGGACGTCCAGCAGCGAGAAGATACGCTGCAGGGCCGCGCGGCCGTTTTCCAACGCCGCCTGCAGGCGCCCGAGCTGCTTCATCGGCTTGTAGAGAATCAGGAAGGGCGGCACCAGCGGGATGATCTCCGTCAGCCCGTGCCCCGTCAGGAAGCAGTATACGACGAAGGTGATGGCCAGTATGAATGCCACCGTCTCGGTCAGCGGCCCGACCAGAATGCTCAGGCGGATCGCGCGCAGGCAGGTCTTGAGGGCCTTGAGGTTGTAGAGCCGGTAACGCTCGACCTCCTCCTCCTCGGTGTGGTAGGCCTTGACAATCTTGATGCACGTCAGATTCTCATGGAAATTGGAGCCGATGCCGGCATTCTGTTCCAGCAGGCGCTTGGACCACTTGCGGATGCCGCGGCCGAGCCAGACGATGGGCAGCATGCAGAGGGGATAGCCGATGATGGCCGTCAGAAGCAGGGTCACCATGCCGTTGCTGACGGCAAACCAGCAGACAAAGATAAGCGCCGTGAGAATCTCAAAGGGCGCCCGGCAGATGTCGCTCATCGTCTGGCTGATCAGCGTGCGGATGGTTTCCGGGTCGCCGGTCGCCCGGCTCATCAGGCGGCCGACGTCGGCCCGCCCGTGAAAGGCGAGGGACTGCTCCTGGAGATGCTCGAACATCGCGTTGCGCACGTCCATGACGACCTTCATGCCGGCCTTGGTCAGGTAGTACTGGTTGAGGTACTGCGTGACCATCTTCAGCGCGATGGCGCCCAGCGCGATCAGGCCAAAGAGCACCAAGGCGGTATTGCGTCCGCTGATGCCGAATTGGCTCAGCCAGGCCTGGGCTTTGTCGATGTAGGTGTTGTATTTTTGGGCCTCGGCCTCGGCCTCGCGCGCGAGACCGGATTTGGGCGTCCCCTGCGCGGCGGGAAGAGGCTGGGGGGCGGCAGGGGCCTGCGCGGCGGCGGGAGCGGGAACCTCCGCCGGGGTCACGGCGGGGGCTTGGGCGCCGGCGTCATCGGGGAGGGGGGCCGGATCGGCGGTCTGAACGGCGCCGGAGGTCTGGAATTCGACCAGCATCGGCTGAATGACGGAAAAGAGCGGACCCCACGCGCCGCCTGTCACCATGCCCAGAAAGGCGCCGAGAAAAATCAGCCGCTTGTAATTCCGGGCGAACCGCCACAGCCTGGAGTAAACTTCGCGTGCGGTATACTCGCGGTCGAACCATTCCGTCTCGGCCGCGATTGGGCGCTTGGGGTTATCGTTACTCTTGGCCATGTGTTCTCCCGTTGGCGTTGACCGATGTCCCTTTCCGTCCTCTCGGACATCGGAATCCGCCCCTGGGCCGATACGGCGGACCTTAGGGGCGGACAGTAGCGCGGCGTGCCGGAGCCGACACGCCGCCGCGGGTCATTCAATCTCGGCGATCGGAGAGCCCTTGGTGACGTTCTCGCCGGGCTTCACGAGGAAGCGGACGATCTTGCAGTCCTCCGTGGCCTTAACCGGATTGAAGAGTTTCATCGCCTCGAGCACGCAGACCGGCTGTCCGGCCTTGACTGTGGCACCCTCTTCGGCCATGTTGGGCTTGCCGGGGGCGTCGGAGCGGTAGAAGGTGCCGGTGAGGGAGGCGTTGAGCGTCTTCTTCGGCGCGGCGGGCGCAGCGGCGGCAGGGGCCGGGGCGGCCTCGGCGGCAGGCGCGGCGGCTGCGGTCAGGGCGGAGGCATCCACCTTGAGGTTACCGCCGAGCGAACCGAAGAGGGCCACGAACTGCTTGCCGATGACGGCAAACTTCGCGTCGTCGGCCGAGAGCGGCGCCGGCGCCGGGGCCTCGGCGGCCTTCTTGGCCTCCTCGGCGGCCTTCGCCACGGTCATCTCGGAGTCCGCCGGAATCGGGTCGCGCTCCCCTTCGGGTTTCGCGCGCCACCTGAAATAGTCGAGCGCGACGGCCGGGAACATGCAGTAGCTGATGATGTCCTCCTCGCACGTGACCAGCTTCGGATCAAGCTCCTTGACCGCCTGAGGCAGTCCGGGCGGCAACAGGTCGGCCGGACGGCAGGTAATCTTCTTCTCCTTGCCGAGAATCTTCTTCTCGAGCTTCGGGTCAACCGGCGCAGGCGAACGGCCATAGTAGCCGGCCACGTACTGGCGCGTCTCATTGGAAACCATCTCGTAGCGCTTGCCGGCCAGAACGTTGAGTACCGCCTGCACGCCCATAATCTGCGAGGTCGGGGTGACCAGCGGGGGATAGCCCATGTCCTTGCGGACGCGCGGAAGCTCCTCGAGGACTTCGGGGAGACGGTCCAAGGCATCCTGCTGGGCCAGCTGGCTGCGGGTATTGGAAATCATGCCGCCGGGAATGTGGTGCAGCAGCACCTGCACATCGACCACCTCGGCCGCCGCGTTCGCCTTCAGGGCGCGCTCCGGCTTGAGCTTGCGGAAATAGTTGTCGATCTCGGTGATGCGGTCGGTCTTCAGACCCGTGTCGTAGCCCAGCCCGTCGAAAATCGCGCGCATGGTGCCGTGCGCCGGCTGCGAGGAGAAGCCCGAGAGCGTCGCCATGCAGCAGTCGATCGCGCCGGCACCGGCCTCCACGGCCGCCATATACATCGCCGGCGCCATCCCGGAGGTCATGTGCGAGTGCATCTCGATCGGCAGATCGGGCAACGCCTTGCGCAGCGCCGTGACCAGCTCGCGCGCCGCCGACGGCGTCAGAATGCCGGCCATGTCTTTGATTGCAAGCGAATCGATGCCCAGATCGGCCTGTTCCTTCGCCACCTTTACGAAGAGCTCGGGCGTGTGCACGGGCGAAACGGTATAGCAGATCGTGCCCTGCGCGTGCCCGCCGTACTTCTTCACCGAACGGATCGCGACCTCAAGGTTGCGCACATCGTTGAGGGCGTCGAAGCAGCGGAAAATATCCATCCCGTTTTCGCACATCTTCGCGACCGCCCGTTCGACGACGTCATCGGGATAATGCTTGTACCCCAGGCAGTTCTGGCCCCGCAGCAGCATCTGCAGCGGCGTCTTCTTGCAGACGGCCTTGATCTGACGCAGACGCTCCCACGGATCTTCGCGAAGGAACCGCATGCAGACGTCAAACGTCGCCCCGCCCCAGCACTCCAGCGCATAAAATCCGGCATCGTCGATTGCCTCCAGAATGCCGAGGATATCCTTCGTGCGCATGCGGGTAGCCCACAGGGACTGATGCGCATCACGCAGCGTCGTGTCAACAAAACGGACGACTTTCTTCTCTGCTGCTTTGGCCATAAACCATCCTTTCGAATTGAGCACAGTGAAAATGTTTACTGCCCCTCATTATCCCACGCAAGCCGCATCTGCGTCAAGCATTCCGGCCGCGGCGGGCGTTCCCGACCCGCGTCCTCAGGCATACTTCCGGTGCAGTGTCCGGACCGCCTCGGCGATCGCCCCGGCATCCATCTCGTGGACCTCGGTTTTGTGCCCCAGCCCCGACGGCAGCGTCACGCACAGCTCGCCCCCCAAGTGCTCCCGGAATTGATGCAGCCCCTCCAGAACCCCCAGCCGGCCGTCCGACCCGCACAGCAGCAGCTCGTCGCACCACACCGGCAGCCCGCACGTCCGCAGGATCCCGATCACCCGGTTGCATTCGCCCTCATCCACCAGCCCCTGGCCCTGCGCATATACCATGTCCAGCGCAATGCCGATCGAGACCGCCTCCCCGTGCGACAGCTGATAGCACGACAGCGCCTCCAGCCGGTGCGCGCTCCAATGCCCGAAATCGAGCGGCCTCGCCGTCCCGCGCTCAAAGGGATCCCCGCCCTTGGCGATATGCGCCAGGTGAAGTTCCGCAGTCCGCTCAATCATCGCCGTCATCGTCGGCAGATCCCGCATCCGCAGATCGTCCGCGTGCTCCTCGAGCCACTTCAGAAAATCAATATCCTTGATCACCGCCACCTTCACCGCCTCCGCGATCCCGTTACGCCAATCCTTGTCGCTCAGCGTCGGCAGAAAAGACGCATCGTTCACCACCGCCAGCGGCGGCGCAAAGGACCCCAGATAATTTTTGCACGCCGCATAATCCACGCCGTTCTTCACCCCGACCCCCGCATCGGCCTGCGCCAGCGTCGTTGTGTTCACCCGGATCACATGGCAGCCCCGGTGAACCTGCCCCGCCACATACCCCACCACATCCTGAACCGCTCCCCCGCCGATGGCGATAAACGTGTCCTTCCGCCCGAAATGCACCTGATACGTCAGCTTGATCAGCTTCTCCGTCAGCGTGTCATGCTTCTTCACAAACTCATTGCCCGGCAAAAACTCGATCGGAGCCGCCAGCGTCACCGTCTCCTCATGGGCCTTCAGCCACGCCGTGATCTTCATCCGCAGATCCGGATGGGTCCTGTCTACGCCGCGGTCCATGGCAATCAGCACCCGATGCGGCTGCGGCGCGTACGGATCCAACGCCAAAAGATCCGCAAGAAGACCGCACGACGGCGCAAAAACGTCGTTGCAGAAGACAACCGGATAGCGGTACGAGACCGTAAAGCACTGCTCAATCGTTTTCATCGCCGCTAGGTTAGCACAAAGTAAGGAAGAAGAGAAGAAAATGCCGCCGACCGGGCCGACAGGGTATCGTCTGCCATGCCTTCGTGCACCTTCGAAGAAACCGAAGCAATCGTGCAAGAAGCTGCCCTCCATGGCAGACGACACACCCTCTCCCCCGCCCCCGGGAGCCTCCCGCGGGGCGCCGTAGCAGGCGGTTCGCAAAGGCCTCACAAACAGACCGGAGCGGAAAATGGCGCAAAAAAGAGTCACGCTTAGGTACCATGCGACCAAGAGCAGGGCAAAGACAGACTCGCTACCCTATAGGGTGGCGCTTTACTACCCTATAGGGTAGTGTATCACTCCCATATAGGGTAGTACGACGCCCCCCTATATGGGAGCCTGTCAAACTGAGGCAATGTGCAGGTCGCATCTTGCTCTTGACGCGGTCGCTATAGGGACGCTTGAGGGTGGACCATGAATGTCGTCAAAGTGAATGCCCGGCGTTCTGCCGTGCGCGAGCCGCGCCTGCTGGCATCCTCCGCCGGCGCATCCCTTCCCCGCGCTCTCCGCCCATCCCCACATTCCCCTGGGCGACTCCCCTCCTCTTCAAGGATGCGCGCCGTCTAATTGCGCATTTTCATTTTTGCGTTGTCGCGGTAACATCAAAACTAGACAGTTGTATATATCAAAACTAGACAGCTCGGAATGACAGTGGGTTGTGAGGGA
>CALXSH010000036.1 GCA_944391065.1 uncultured Kiritimatiellota bacterium
CATCCCCTCATTCGGAAGGTTTAAGTGCGCCTACGCGCTTAGGCCGTAGGCTCACCTCGGATGGCGAGTGACGTGCACTTTTCAGAATGGGCGAGGGACGCGGAAAACCCTATCGCTCGGGAGGGTTCTGTGCTATACTTCCTTGTAATCAAGGAAATGTCGCGAGGACACACGGACGTGAGTACGGCCTATTGGAAATGCGGGAAGAAAGCGGTGGCGCTGAACAGCCCCCTGATTATGGGTATCGTCAATGTGACGCCCGATTCCTTCCATGCCGCGAGCCGCGTGTCCGCCGAGGAGGCCGTGGAGCGCGCGCTTCGGATGGCCGACGACGGCGCCGATATCCTGGATGTCGGCGGGGAATCGACGCGGCCCGGGGCCGAACCGGTTTCTGCCGATGAGGAGCTTCGCCGCGTGATACCTGTAATCGAAGGACTGCGCCGAGCCGGTCGGGATCTTCTGATTTCTGTCGACACGCGTCATACCGCTGTGGCCCGTGAGGCCTTTGCGGCCGGGGCGGACATTGTTAATGACGTCTCCGGATGCGAACCCGACGCGGGGATGTGGGAATTCGTGGCTGCGAGCGGAGCGGGTTACGTGCTGATGCACGCGCGCGGCAATCCCCAGACGATGGATGGCCTGACCGACTACGGCGGCGACGCCGTAGAGGCCGTGCTGGCGGCGTTGGCCGACTGCGCGGACCGCTTGGTGGCCCTGGGGGCCGACCGTCGGCAGATTCTCTTCGATCCCGGTCTCGGGTTTGCCAAGACTTCGGCCGATTCGCTTCGGTTGTTGGCGGCGGTGCCGCGCTTGACGGCGTTGGGTCCGACGCTGATCGCGGCGTCGCGCAAGCGCTTTTTGGGGGCGCTCACGGGGCACCCCGAGGCGGCCGGCCGCGGCGCGGCCAGCGTGGCCGCGGCGCTCTGCGCCGTGGCAGGCGGGGCCGTCGCGGTCCGCGTCCATGATGTCCGCGAGACGGCCGACGCGCTGAAGGTGCTGGTGGCGGTTCGGAAGGAGGGGCCCCATGTCTGACTTAACCTGGATGCCGAGCCTGACGGATGTCCTTCAGGTGCTGTTGCTGACGGGCGGTATCTATTACGTGCTGAAATTCCTGCGCGGCACGCGCGCGGCGCAGGTGCTGGTCGGCTTGGCTTCGCTGTTGCTGCTCTTCTTCCTGGTCACGGCGGTCTTCCAGCTCGACGTCATCAACATTGTGCTGCAGTGGGTCTCCATCTTCCTCTTCTTTGCGCTGCTGGTTGTCTTCCATCAGGAGATCCGTCTGGCACTCGCGATTCTGGGACGCAACACCTATCGGCGCCTGACGTACGGCCGTATGCCCGACACGCCGACTGAGGTTCTGATCCGCGTCGTGCGGACGATGGCGGACCGCCGTATCGGCGCGCTGATCGCCATCGAGCGCACGGACGGGCTGGGGCGGTGGTGCGAGACGGGTATCGCGCTGGACGCACTGATCAGCCCAGAGCTGTTGGTCTCGGTCTTCACGCCGCCGCTGCCGCTTCACGACGGCGGCGTCATTATCCGCGGCACGCGGATCCGCGCGGCGCACTGCATTTTCCCGATCAACAATGAGCTCCGTCTCGACGGCATGGGGACGCGTCACCGCGCGGCGCTGACGCTTTCGGGCGATTCGGACGCGCTGATTCTGGTGGTCTCTGAGGAACGCGGTCAGGTCTCCATCGCCCGCGATGGCAATCTGATGCGCAATCTCAGTGACCGGCAGCTGCGGCGCCTGCTGCGCGCGGCCTTCGTGCCGCAGGAGGCGCAGCACGATTTCTTCCCGCGTGTCTTCGGCAGGACGGGGCGGGCGCCGTGGTTCGTCCGACCTTTCCTGAAGCCGTTGCCGCTGCCGGCCCATCACCGTTCCGGGCCGAAGGAGACGCCGTCGGCCAGAGAGGAGGCGCCGCATGCGTAATCCGTTCCGCTTTCTGACGCGCGACTGGCCGTGGAAGCTCTTCGCGTTGGTGTTGGCGCTGATTCTCTTCGTCAGTGTCCGTAAGGCCTTCAGCTACACGCAGACCGTGACGCTGCCGGTGGAGGCCGTTTCCCTGGGCGGCGCCAAGGCGCTGACGGGATTCGTGCCGAGCGTCGTGTCGGTGACCTTCCGCGGGTCGGAGAGCGCGGTCCGTCGCCTCTCGCTGCCGCGCGCGACGCAGCCGAAGCTCCGGGTCAACCTCGATCAGCCGCCGGCGGGGACCTCCGCGCTGCGCGTGCGCCTGACGCCCTCCGACATCGAGACCGAGAATGACCTGCGGGTGGTCAGCATCGAACCTTCCACGGTTATCGCGACCTTTGACGTCAGTGACACGCAGATCCTGCCCGTGGCCGAGCCCGTGGTCAAGGGCGTGCCCGACAGCGTGTCGGTCCGTCTCTCCTATTCGCCGCGGACGGTGTCGGTGACCGGTTCGAAGGCGCGTCTGGCGGCGCTGCTGAAGGAGGGCGCCAAGCTGACCACGCCGATCGTCGACCTCTCCACCAAGTCCGAGAATTTCCATACCGCGCTGAAGGTGGTGCCGCCGGACAGCAAGGGCGGCTGGACTATCACCCCCTCCACCGTCCAGGTCGATGTACAGTTCACCCGTGAGGATGTCGAGCGCGTCATCCGGAATGTCCCGGTGCGGATCATGCAGTCTGAGCTGCCGGAAATCCACTACGCGTCGGAGGTGGACCGTGTGGACGTGACGCTGCACGGCACGCGCCGCGAGGTCGACGCGGTTGACGCCGACGCGGTCAGCGTCGCGGTGCGCGAACTCCGTGCCGGCAGTCTCTACAACGGCGGCCGGCAGCGCGTCGTGCCCGAAGTCATTCTGCCCTACAGCAACCGCGTGGAGCGTGTCACCGTCTCCCCTCCGGAATTCTTTATCCGTCCGACCCGCTGAGGTGTCCCTATGCGTTTTTCCGCCATGCAGCGAAAGTGGTTCTTGGGAGCGGCCATCTGCGTCGTCTTGGCCGCCGTGGCCGCCGTGCTGCTTGACCTAGTGCTGGCCCTAGGGTATCCCCGGGCCGATGTTTCGTTTTTGGGCGGCGTGCCGCTGTCGGAGCGCAGCCGCGCGGCGATGACCGAGACCGCCGGCGACGTCTCCGTCACCTGCATCCTGTCGGCCGGCGATCCGGCCTTCGCGCCGCTGGGGAGGTTGCTGCGGGCCTTTGCCTCGCTCTCGCGCGAGGTGGCCGGCGCCGAAGTCGGCATCCGGTTCGCCGATCCGCGGACCGAACCGGCCAAGAGCGCGGCGTTGATGGCTCAGGGCGCCCGGGGGCAGGGGTTGCTCTTCCGCCGCGACCACCGTCATGTTTTCGTGCCTGTCTCGGCCTTCTGTCCCGGTGGGGCGTACGACCCGGCCGAGGCCGAGCGGGTCATTGCCTCGGCCTTCGCCCGGCTCTCCCGCGTGGACGGTCTTCGGATCGGCTGGCTGACCGGGCACGGCGAGGCCGCGTCCGACACGACCGACCCGATGATCGGGTTTTCGGCCTTCCGCCGCGCGCTGGAGACCGAGGGCTATGCCGTCGAACCGCTCCGTCTCTTTTCCGCTGACGGGACGGCCCGCCCGATCCCCTCGGACATCGGCGTGCTCGTCGTCATGGATGCCCGCTTCCCGCTGACCGTGCCAGAAAGGATCCGGCTCTCCGAATGGCTGGACCGCGGCGGCCGCCTGCTCTGCTTCATGCCGGCCTCGGGCGACATGGGCCTGGGGTCGCTTTTCGACCAGTGGGGCATCCGCGTCGGCAGCCGGCTGAGGACCCCGGCGCACGCCGTCAGCCCGATTTACGGACTGGCGTCGGAACTCTCTCCCGACCATCCCGTGACGCGCAATCTGTCGGGCGAGACCTCGGTGACGCTGGGCGTTTCCAGAGCGCTCTTCCCGGTCGATCCGTTGCCCGCCGGGACCTCCGTCGAACCGCTGGTCCGCATGGCCGCCGTGCCCTTGCTGGGCCGCATTGACGGCGCGGGGGACAGTGTCTGCGTCGTCATGGCCGCGGAACGCGGCCGCGACGCCGGTTCCGATCTGGCGCTCCGCTCCGGTCGTCTGGTGGTCGTCGGATCGTCCGACCCGGCGACGAACCGCTATCTGCTCAACCATGCCACGGTCAACCGCGACCTTCTGGTCAACACCGTGCAGTGGCTCGCCGGCAACGCGTCCCCGGCCGGTCACGGCGAGAGCGGCGTCATCCGGCTGCGGCTGGACAGCCGCGGTTGGCGCCGTCTGACGTTGGTGTCGGTGCTGTTGGTGCCGGGCGTCCTCTGCGTCCTGCTGTGGCTGCTGACGGGGAGGCGCGCATGAGATTCCGCCGGAATATCGTTCTGCTTCTGCTGCTGGTGCTGGCGCTGGCCGGTGCCCTGACCGCCATTCTGGTGGCGCGCCATCGTCTTCGCCACGGGGTCGGCTGGCAGCTTTTTCCCGTCGATTCGGCCGCCGTCGTCGGCATCCGGCTGGAGTCCGCCGACGGGTCGTCCGTGCTGGAAATCGCCCGCGACGGGGATGTCTGGCGGATGCTTCGGCCCAATTCCGGGCTTTTCTGCGACGCCGCCGGGGTCTCCGCGTTGCTGGACGGGGTGCTCGGACTTCGCGTGACGGCGCTCGCGAGCGGCGAACCGGGCGAATTCCCTAAGCCCTATCGGACGCTGACGGTCCGGATGCCCGACGGTGCCTATACGGCGCGGATTGGCATGCCGCTGCCGATGGATGAACGCGAGACGCTCGCCGAGACGGACGGGCGCCGCGTCATCGTGCCATCCGACCGGACGAAGTTTCTGCCCGAATCGCCAGACGCGCTGCGGACGCGCGTACTGATACCGCTGCCGTCCGACCGTGTCCGCGCGCTGGAGTGGCGCGCGCCCGGCATTCCCTTTACCTCGGCCGTCCGCCGGTCGAGCGGCAACTGGAGCGTGACGCAGCCGGTTTCCTTCGAGGTCCGCGCCGAAACCGTCCGGGCGGTGCTGAGCGATCTCTGCGAGGTGCCGCTGGCGGCTTATGCCGACGAAGCCGTCAGCGAATCGGCCCTGGCCGAATTCGGCTTGGATGAGGAGAGCGCCCTGCGGCTCTCGGTTCGGATAGACGGGCTCGCCGCGCCGCTGACCTTCCGGCTTGGCAACGCTGATCCGGACCACCGCGATGCCTGCTTCTGTCTGGTCGAGCAGGCCCGGACAATCGTTTCGGCGCCGCTGTCGCTACGCGCTGCCTTCGGGGCAGAGGGGCCCTTCGTCACGGACTTCCGCGATCTGCCTGTCTTTGGCGATCTCGCCGAACCGCTCCGCATCCGCGTGGCGCCCCGCGCCGGGACGGTGACGGAGCTGAGACGGTCGGAGTCCGGTTGGGAACTCCTGCTGCCGACGCGTCTGACGGCCGCGGCCCAGACCGTCGGGGCCTACATCCGCCGCGTGTACGGGCTGACCGGCGATGCGGCCAAACTGCCGGACGGCATGCCGCCGCCGCGGGTGCAGCTGACCTTTTACTGGGACGGCGGGCGGCCCTCGGTGACGGCCTCGTTCTACGATGATGCCGGACAGCCCGGCACGATGCTGGTGCGCCGCGACGACACCGGACGCGTCTACCGCATCCGCCGCGAGCGGTTGCCGGCGGCGCTGCTGGGTGACGGACTGGACGTGGCGCTGGTGGACCGGACCGTCCTCTCCCTGCCGGCCTCTTCCGTGCGGCGGATTTCCGATGGGACCTCGGCCGTGGCCGTCGCGCAGACGTCGCGCCAGTGGGAGACTGTTTCGCCTGCCGGAGCCTATCTGGCGCAGCCGGCGGTGGATGCCCTGCTGACGCTTCTGGCCGATCTGCGGGCTGTGCGCGTCGTGGCCGCGCTGCTTCCCGGACAGGAGGATCTGGCCCGCTACGGTCTGGCCGATCCGGCGCGCAGGCTGACCTTTGACCTGACCGGCAGCGATACCCTGCGGCGAATCGTCATTGTTGGCCGTCAGAGCCCTGTGACGGGCAACGCCGCCCTGATGATTCAGGGGCGCCCGATTGTTTATGAGGTCGACGCCGCGGCTTACGCCGTGCTGACCGCGTCGTTGACGGAGTCCGCGTCGCCGACGCCGGTCGCCGGGAAAGAGGAGTGACCATGACCATGAACCGCACCGTCCCCCTGGACGCCTTCTATGAGGCGGTCTTCGTGACAGATGCCGACTTTGTCATTCTTTGCTGCAACGCGCGGACGGCGGAACTCTTCGGCGTCTCCGATTCGTCGCAGATGGTCGGTTCCGGTCCGGAGGGCTATGTCGAGCAGGATAAGCTGGCCTTCTTCGGTTATCCGCTGATTGACCGTCTGACGCGCGAAGCCTTTGTGCTGACGGTCTGCAACATGCGTCGCCGCGACGGGACGGTTTTCTCGGCCGAGACGGCCGTTCATGCCTTGGGCGACGGCACCTATCTCTTTACTGTGCGTGACGTGACGCGGCGGACCGAGGCCCTGCACCGTCTCGAGACCGCCAACGAACGGCTGATGGCTCAGGATCGCGAGCGGATCGAATTCGTCTCCAATGTCTCGCACGAGCTCCGCACGCCGTTGACCTCGATGTCCTACGCCGTCTCCAATATGCTGCGCGGCCTCTGCGGCGAGTTGCCGGCGAAGGCCGTCGCCTATCTGGAGCGTCTGCAGGTCGACGTGCGCCGTCTGATGACGACGGTCAACGACATCCTGGACCTTCGGCAGATCGAAAACGGCACCCTGACGCTCCGCCGCGAGAACGTTCCCGTCGGGTCTCTGCTGCGCGAAAGCGTGGCGGCGCTGTCGATTCAGGCCGAGGCCAAACACCAGCGGCTTGGCGTCGCCCCGGCCACCAAGGAACTCTATATCAGCGCCGATCGGCATAAGATCGAACGCGTCTTCTTCAATCTGATTTCCAATGCCGTCAAGTACACGCAGGACGGCGGCACCATCGTCGCGGAGGTCGCCGAGGAGGGGGACCGCGTGGCGGTCCGCGTCCGCGACAATGGCATCGGCATCCCGCCGGAGTCGCTGCCGAAGATCGGACGCCGCTATTTCCGTGTCGGCGATCAAGTGGCCGGCACGGGCCTGGGGTTGGCCATTGTACGCGAGCTGGTCGAGCTCCACGGCGGGACCTTCTCCATCGTTTCGCCGGCGCCGGATTCCGACCGCGGCACCTGTGTGACGGTGACCTTCCCGCGGATCGAGGGACCGCTCTGCGTGATAGTGTCCGGTGACGATGACTTCATCGCCCCGTTGCGGGCGACGGTGGAGGGGTGCGGCTGCGGCGTGATGGAGGACCGCGACGCCATGGATATCGCAGCGGAGTGTGCGAACGTGACACCGTCGTGGTTCCTGATCGATGGCCGTCTGCCGGAGTCGTTGGTCAGCGATCTGGTCTGTGAGATCCGCGGGACGCCGCGGTTGGCCCGGACATCGGTGGTGGTGCTGACGGACGAACCGGTCTCGCCCAGCCGTCAGGCGGAGTACGGCAGGATGCATGTGGCGCTCCGCCGGTGGCCGATTGACGCGGCGACGATGAGGGTGCTGCTCAATGGCTGATGCCGCGCAGCCTCAGGGGCGGCGCAGGATGTCCCGCAGTTCGGGGTCCTTGGCGGTCAGTTCGTCATCGGTGAGGCCCGCGAGTTCGTGCGGGAAGACAATCCATTCGTTCGTCTGCGTCACGTAATAATCGGGCCGGAGGGGGACCTTGGCGGCCATGGGTTTCCAGTAGACCATGGCCGTGCGGACGTCGGCCTGGGGGAGGCGCTTCAGTACGGCTTCGGCGGTCCGGCCGGAATCGAAGACGTCGTCCACCGCCAGCACGCGCAGACCGGACGGGATTGATCTCAGAAAGGCCTCGCTTTCCGGCGTGAAGGCGACCGTGTCGGCCTGTTCGCCGATGCCTGTGTAGGAGGCGCACTGCACGACGCGGTGCGCCGTCGGACGTCCCAGGAAGGCCAAGATCTCACTCATGACGACGCCGGGGAAGGCCCCGCCGCGCCAGAGCGGCAGCAACAGATCGGGTTTCCAGTCATCGTCGAAAACCAGACGCGCCAGACGGGCGCATTCCAGCTGAAAGACGTCGGCGGACAGAAAGAGCTTGTTCATCGATAGGCTTTCTGCATGGCGGCCGCCACTTCGGGCCGCGTGTCCCCAAGGTAAAGCAGGGCCGCGCGGAAGGCCAGCGGCACCGTCACGAAAAGGCCGACGCCGAAGGCCGCGATGCCGACAAAGGCCAGCAGCCCCAGCGCGAAGAGCGTCAGCGCGGTACCGGGCGCGTCGATCGCCAGCGCGGCGATGGCCCGGAGCGTCACCCCGAGCGGCAGGTCATAGAGCGCCGTCAGAATCAGGGCGAGCCAGAGCGGCTGGCCGATGACGTACCACGCCGGAAAACCCAGCAGGGGATGCATCAGACTGGGCAGCAGATAGAGGATGAAGAGCGTCAGGCCCAGCCAGAAGGCCGTCGCCATGCGGAATCGGCCCTGGAGCTGCGCCGGAATCATCATCAGACGGATCGGCGCCGGCACGGGCTGCGCCGACGCGCGCAGCCAAGCCGTGTAGAAAACCGCGGAGAACCCCGTCAGCAGGCCTGTCGCCGTGCCGAGCAGAAAGAAGAGCGCGGCCATGGCCTCACCCAGCGGGTTGGCGCGGAAGATCTCCCATGAACGGGACAGCGCGCGTCCCAAGGTCATCGGGCCCATCTCAGAATTGCCACTCGAGGTCGTCACCGTCGGACGGGAGGGTGACCCGGTTGAGCGGGCGACCGTCGGGCCCCAGCGGAATGTTGTCGCGTTCCCGCGGCGGCAGTTTGACGGCCTTGGCGGGCTTGGTCGGCTTGGCTGCGGCGGGTTTGGTCTCGGCCTTGGGCGCGGTGACCGTGGCGGGCCGCTGAGGTTTGGCCTCGGTCACGGCCGGAGCGGACGCGGGGGGCTCGGTCTTGGTCTTGGGCTGCGGGGCGACCGTCGCGGCCGGGGCGGGGGCGGTCCGGGGCTTTGCCTCAGGCGCCGGGGCAGGGGCCTGAGGTACGGTCGGCGCGGACGTGGTCTGAGGCGCGGGTTGGGCAACGGGCTGCGTGGGTTGCTGCGCGAGTCCGTAAACCTGTTGGGCGTAGGGCTGCGGCACGGCGTAGGGCTGTTGAGCGGGGACGGCGCGGGCCGTGATCCAGATGACGGTGCCGCACATGATGGCGACGATCAGGACGACGGCCAGGGCGATGATGGCCACGATGGCGGTGCTGTTGGATTTAGGACTGTCCATCGGCGGACTCCTTGAGTTTGCGCAGGCGCAGCTGGCCGCAGGCCGCGTCGGCCTGTTTGCCGCGGCTGCGGCGGAGGGTGGTGTGGATGCCGGACCTCAGCAGAAGGTCCAGGAAGGTGAGACAGGCCGCGTTGGAGGGCGTTTCGCCGTCGAATTCCGCGACCGGGCTCAGGGGGATGAGATTGACGCGGGCCCTGCGGCCCTGCAGGAGGCGGATGAGTTCGCGCGCGTGGGTCGGGCTGTCGTTGAAATCCTTCACCAGCGTGTACTCATAGGTAATGATGCGGCCCGTGGCGGCGGTGTAGGCGTCGCAGGCGGCGAGCAGTTCAGCGATCGGCCAGCGGCGGTTGACGGGCATCAGACGGTCGCGCAGGGCGTCGTTGGGGGCGTGCAGGGAAACGGAAAGTTCGAACTGCACCCCTTCCTGTGCCAAGCGGCTGATGCCGGGCACGATGCCGCAGGTCGAGAGGGTGATATGGCGGGCGCCGATGTTGAGGCCCTGCTGGCAGTTGAGCACGCGCAGGGCGCGGATGACCGCGTCATAATTCATGAAAGGTTCGCCCATGCCCATGACAACGATGTTGTTGGGGAGCGCTCCCATCGTGTGGGCCGCGGTCATGACTTCGGCCACGATCTCGGCGGCTGTGAGCGAACGCACGCATCCGAGCTGGCCGCTGGCGCAGAAGACGCAGTGCATGTCGCAGCCGACCTGCGAGGAGATACATTGCGTGATGCGCCCGTCCGCCGGAATCCAGACCGTCTCGATCCGCTCGCCGTCGGCGGCTTCCAGCAGCAGCTTGGTCACGCCGTCGGTCGACGAGGGCGTGCGGGCGACCTCGCGCAGCGCCGTCAGCGGATAACGTCCGGCGAATTCCGTCCGGATCGCGCCGGGCAGCGTGGTCAGGGCTTCCCAGGAGGCGATGCGGTCACGGTAGAGGCCCTGCACAATCTGGCGCGCACGAAAAGCCGGCAGGCCGGCCTCTTTGCAGATCCGCGTCCAGTCGTCGGGAAGATAGGCGTAGGCTGCTTCGGGTGTCATATCCCTCACAGAATACCAAATTCACGCCGCTTCCCACAGGACCCCGGCGCGCGATCGGCCGCCTGCTGCGGCGCGTCGCGGGCGAAACGGCAGAGAGGGGGCGTTTGTGTTATAATGCCGCGCGTTTTTGAACTTGTTCTTTCTCTGTTCCCGCGTAAGGAGTTTTTTGCGATGGCATACCGGAAGATTGTCGTTCCCGAAGGCGAAAAGATTGTCATGGGGGCCGACGGCCGCCTTGTCGTTCCCGCGAATCCGATTATTCCCTTCATTGAAGGCGACGGCACGGGGCCGGACATTACCGCTGCGGCCATGGAGGTCTGGAATGCTGCCGTGAAGTCTGCCTACGGCGATTCCCGCAAGGTCTCCTGGATGGAAGTCTACGCCGGTGAGAAGGCCAATGCCGTCTACGGTCCCAACACCTGGTTGCCCGACGAAACCGTCGAGGCCTGCCGCGATTACCTGGTCTCCATCAAGGGCCCGCTGACTACGCCGGTCGGCGGCGGCATCCGCTCCATCAACGTGGCCATGCGTCAGCTCCTCGACCTCTACGTCTGCCTGCGTCCCGTGCGCTGGTTCAAGGGCGTTCCTTCCCCCGTGCTCCGTCCCGAACTGACCGACATGGTCATCTTCCGTGAGAACACGGAGGACGTCTACTCCGGCATCGAATGGATGAACGGCACCCCCGAGGCCCGCAAGATCATTGATTTCCTCCTCAATGAGATGGGCGTGACGAAGATCCGTTTCCCTGAGACGGCCTCCATCGGCATCAAGCCGGTCTCCCTCGAGGGCAGCGAGCGCCTCATTCGCGCCGCCATCGAGTACGCCATCGCCAACGACCGCAAGTCTGTCACCCTCGTCCACAAGGGCAACATTCAGAAGTTCACCGAAGGCGCCTTCCGTGACTGGGGGTACGCCTTGGCCCGCCGCGAATATGGCGCACAGCCCATTGGTGACGGCCCTTGGTGCTCCTTCCGCAATCCGAAGACGGGCCGCGAGATCGTGGTCAAGGACTGCATCTGCGACGCCTTCCTGCAGCAGATTCTCACCCGTCCTGCCGAATACGACGTCATCGCTACGCTCAATCTCAACGGCGACTACGTCTCCGATGCCCTCGCCGCCTGCGTCGGCGGCATCGGCATCGCGCCCGGTGCCAACATCAACTATGTCACCGGCGCGGCCTGCTTCGAGGCCACCCACGGCACCGCTCCCAAGTACGCCGGCCTCGACAAGGTCAATCCCGGTTCGCTCATCCTCTCCGGCGAGATGATGTTCCGCTACATGGGCTGGACCGAGGCGGCCGACCGCATCATCGAGGCTATGGACCGCGTCATCGCTGCCAAGACGGTGACCTACGACTTCGCCCGTCTGATGGAGGGCGCCCACGAGGTGAAGTGCTCCGAATTCGGCCGTGCTCTCGCGGAGGCGATGGCCTAAGTGACGGCCCTGACGGTCATCCTCCTGATTGCGGTGGCGGCGCTCCTGGGCGTCGTCATCGCCATGCTGTCGGCGCTGCTCCGGCGCCGTCCGGAGGCCGGCGCGCTGCCCGTGCGCGAGGCCTTGGCCGAGACCGAACGCCGCTTGGGCGACCGCCTGGAAGCCATCCGGCGCAGCGGTGAGGCCTCCGACGCCCGCCAGCGGCAGGAACTCGGCTCCGCCCTAGGGACCTCTTCCGAAGCTCTTCAGGCCCGTGTCACCGACCTTAAGACGGCGGCCGGCGAAGGCATCGACCAAGTGCGCCGCCTTGTCTCCGAAACCATGCCCGAACGTCTTGAGAAAACCGTCGCGAGGCGTTTCGAGGATGACTTCGGCAAGGTCCGTACCGTGCTTGATGAGGTCCGGAAGCAGTTGCTTCAGGTCGAACGCCTTGGCGTCGGCGTCCGTAGCCTTTCCGACAGTGTTCACGACTTCTCCCGCATGCTCGGCAACGTCAAGAGCCGCGGCACGTGGGCCGAATGGCAGCTTGGCTCGATTCTGGGCGACATGATGGCGCCCGGGCAGTTCGCCCGCAATGTCCATCCCAATCCCCGCTCCGCCCGCCGCGTCGTCGAATACGCCATCGCCCTGCCTGGTGGCGACGACCGTCCCTGCGTCTGGCTGCCGATTGACTCGAAGTTCCCCCGCGAGGACTATGACCGTCTCCTGCAGGCCGTTGATTCCGGCGACCGCGCCGCGGAGGAAAAGGCCGCCAAGGACCTGGCCGACCGCGTGAAGGGGTTTGCCCGCGACGTGCGTGACGCCTACATCCTGCCGCCCTATACCACCGATTTTGCCATCCTGTACCTGCCGACCGAAGGCCTGTACCAGGAGGTGCTCCGCCAGGGCGGGACCGTTGACGAAATCCAGCGCGCGCAGAAGGTGCTGCTGGCCGGCCCGACGACCCTGGCAGCCCTGATCAACGCGCTGCAGATGGGTTTCCAGACCCTCGCCGTGCAGCGCAATACTGTCCGCGTGATGGATACCCTCAAGCGCGTCAAGGAAGCGCTTGAAAAGTTTGAAAAGCAGAATGCGTCCACCCTCAAGGCCCTCCATTCCGCTGTCTCCAACGCGGAGAAGGACGGTGTGCGCCTGAAGGTCCTTCAGCGGGCCCTGAAGGACGTCGTGCTCGACCCCGGCACCGCCGGGGCCGAAGCGGAAGCCGAAGAGGAAGAGAAGGGAGAAGAATCCCATGCGTAACATCTGGACCGATCCGACCACGCTCGCCGTCACCTGCGGCCGCGGTATTGTGCCCTACCTGACGCAGGAACTGCAGACGCTCGGTTACGAGGTGCTCGGAAGCAACGACACCATGGTCGGCATCCGCGCGACCAATGCCTGCCGCGACATCCTGCGGCTCAACCTCCGCCTGCGCACCGCCCAGCGCGTCCTTTGGCCCTTTGTGCAGGACGTCCGTGTGCGCGACCTTCGCGATCTCTACCGCCTCGCGGTCAACGCCCCCTGGGAGCAGATCCTCGACCCCGACCGTCCCTTCTTCGTCAACAATTCCACGAAGAACGATACCATTCAGGATACGCGCATGCCGACCCTGAAGCTCAAGGACGCCATTGTCGACCGCCTGCGCGAACGCTGCGCCCGCCGTCCCAACGTCTCCCGCAGCGACGACGCGGCCGCCGTCTTCCTCTGGTGGGAGGGGACCCACGCCAAGATTTACATCGATACGACCGGCAATACCCTTTCTCGCCGCGGTTACCGCCGCGAGGGTTGGCTTGCCCCGATGCAGGAATCCCTCGCGGCCGCCTGCGTCATGGCTACCGGCTGGGACGGCCACAGCCCCTTCGTCGTCCCCTTCTCGGGCTCCGGTACGCCTGCCATTGAGGCGGCTCTGATGGCGCGCCGCATCGCGCCCGGTCAGTTCCGCTCCACCTATGCCTTCATGCATTTGCGCGGCTGGACCACCATCATCCCCGGCGAGAAGGCCGGCGAGAGCGTCCGCCGCCGCATCGGCGCCTCCCCGCTTGACATCTGGCGCGACCTGGTCGCCCAGGCCCGCACCGAGGAGATTCCGGCCAACGACCCCGGCCTGCCGCAGATTATCGGCGTCGACCTCGAAGATGCCGCTGTGGCCTGTTCCCTCAAGAACGCCCAAGCCGCCGGCGTCGACCGCTGCGTCAAGTTTTTTGCCGATGACTTCCGTGATACCCGCCTGCCGCAGCAGCCCGGCGTCATCTTCATGAACCCCCCCTACGGCGAACGCCTGGAGGACGACGAATCGCTCATGCCCCTCTACGCCGCCATCGGCGACTGGCTGCGCCAGGACGTCCCCGCCGGCTGGAAGGCCTGGCTCTTCACCGCCTCCAAGCCCCTCTCGCTTCAGGTCAGTCTGCAGACCCACGCGATCCTGCCCTTCATGAACGGGCCGCTGGACTGCCGGCTGCTCGGATACGACGTGCGATGAATCTCGGTACGCCGATGCTGCAGCGCCTGCCGCTCTACCTCCGCGCCCTGCGCGGGATGGAGTCGGAGGGCGCGTCGTCCGTGTCGGCCGCCGGCCTGGCCGCCGTGCTGGGCATCGATCCCATCGTCGTCCGCAAGGACCTCGCCCGCACCGGCGTCCGCGGCGTTCCCCGCCGCGGCTTCCCGCTGGACAGACTCATTGCGGCCCTGCGCCGTTTGACCGGTGCCGACGCCGAACAGACGGCTGTCCTCGTCGGTGTCGGCAAACTCGGCTCCGCCCTTCTGGGGTATCCGGGTTTCCGCCGCGCCGGTCTCACCATCGTTGCGGGCTTCGACGCCGCGCCGGAGCGCTGCCAGATGATTCTGGCCGGCGTGCCGGTCTTTCCCGTCGGCACCCTCACGGAGACCTGCCTGCGCCTTGGCGCGGCCCTCGGCATCCTGACGGTCCCCGCCGACCGCGCCCAGCGCGTGGCCGACATGCTCGTCGCCGGCGGTGTCCGGGCTATCTGGAATTTTACCCCGGCCCAGCTTGAGGTGCCGGATTCGGTTATGGTGCAGCGCGAAGACCTGGCCGTCAGCCTGGCTGTGCTGCTGCACCGTATGCATGAACGGGAGCGCGCGTGATGTTTACCCTCTTCAAATATCTCACCTGGTGCTGCCAACCCTATTCGTTGGTCCTGATGGGTCTTTTCGCGTTGGCGTTTCTCCTTCTCTTCCGCCGCAGGCTCCGCTTCGGCCTCGTCGCGTTGCTGCTGGCCGTGATGATGACCGTCATCAGCCTGCCCTCCGTCTCCACCGTGCTCGCTTACGCCCTCGAGAAACGCTGCCCGCCCGTGGCCCTGGAGGCCATTCCCAAGGCTGACGCCGTCATCCTGCTCGGCGGTGGCGTCGGCGCGGTCAACGCGTACCTGCCCTATCCGGAATGCTATCCCGCCGCCGACCGCGCCGTCATGGCCGCCCGCCTCTGGCGCGCCGGCAAGGCCCCGATTATCGTCCCCACCGGCGAAGGCGCCCGGGTTGCCGAGCTTCCCCTTCTGGAGACCATGGGCGTCCCCGCCGCGGCCGTCGTCTGTGAGGACAAGGCCCGCAACACAGCCGAGAACGCCACCCACACCCTGGACGTCCTGAAGACCCGCGGCTGCAAATCGGCCCTCCTTGTGACGTCTTCTTGGCATATGCCCAGATCCCTCATGCTCTTTGACAATCCCGACATCCGAATCATTCCCGTCGGGTGCGACTATGAGGCGACGCTGGCGGTCTTCCGCGAGACCGAAGAACCCTTCTGGCAGCTCCTGCCCAGCGCCCAGGCGGCCGCGCAGTTCGGCGTCAGCCTGAAGGAACTGCTCGGCATCGCCTATTATTGGTTGCGCGGACGGCGCCTCCCCGACGCCGCCACCCTTCCTCAGGCCGAGGCCGCGCCGTGAGGACCTTCCTCTCCCCGCCTTGCATGAACGGCGACGCCGAGCGGAAGCTTGTCGTCGAGGCCTTTGCATCCAACTACATCGCCCCCTGCGGTCCCCTTGTCGACGCCTTCGAACGCGAGGCCGCCGCGCGGTTTGGCTTTGAGGCCACCCTGGCCACCGTTTCCGGCACCATGGCTCTGGAACTCGCCGCCCGCGCCCTCGGCATCGGCCCCGGCGATACCGTCATCGCCAGCGATCTCACCTTCATAGCCTCCGTCGGGCCCTTCGTCACCCTCGGCGCCAAGCCCGTCTTTGTCGGCAGCGATCCGGAGACCTGGACGATGTCCCCCGCGCTGTTGGAGCGCGCCCTGACCGATTATCCCAAGACCAAGGCGGTCGTCGCTACCGACCTTTACGGTCAGTGCTGCGACATGGAGGCTCTCCTGAAGGTCTGCGGCCGCTTCGGCGTGCCGCTCATCGCCGACGCCGCCGAAAGTGTCGGCGCCACCTGCCGCGGCAAGGCCTCCGGTAAGGGCGCCCTCTTGGCCGTCTACTCCTTTAACGGCAACAAAATCATCACCTCCGGGGGCGGCGGCATGCTGCTCTCCGACGACGCCGGCCTGCTCGCGCGTTGCCGCAAACTTGCCCAGCAGGCACGCGAACCCGTACCGTGGTACGAACATACCGCGGTCGGTACCCATGGCCGCCTGGGCAACGTTCCCGCCGCCATCGGCCTCGCCCAGCTCCGCCATCTCGATGACGCGCTGCGCGACAAGGCCCGCGTCTGGGACCTCTGGGGTGACGTCCTCGCCGGCCGTGACTGGATCCGTCGGATGCCGACGGCTCCCTACGGCGTGCCCAACCGCTGGCTCACCGTCGTCACCCTTGACGGTGTCGATCCCCTGGCGGCCGTGAAGGTGTTGGCCGATGCCGGCATCGAATCGCGCCCTCTCTGGAAACCGATGCGTCTGCAGCCGGTCTTCCGCGGCGCGCCGGTCTATGGGACCGCGCTTGAAGAAAATCTGTTCGCCCACGGGTTATGTCTGCCCTCCGGACGGACTTTGGACCGGGAGACTGTGATGACGGTCGCCGGACTTATTGATAAACTGAGAGGGTAAAACCTGAGAATCCAAGGAATGAAGGATAATTGATGAAGACTCTGATCCTCCTGTTTGGCTGCGGCGCGGCGGCATTGCTCCTGTCGCTGATTCTGACGCCGCTTGCCCGTGGCCTGATGCGGCGTCTGGGCGCGGTGGACAAACCTTCCGCGCGCCGGATCAACCGTGTCCCGATTCCCCGCGGCGGCGGCCTGGCCGTGGTCATTACCGTACCCGTCGTCGCGGCCGCTGCCGCGCTGCTCTTCCCCGAAGCCGTCGCGCTCCAGGGCTTCTGGGGCACCTATGCCCTTTTCATCGCGGCCACGGCCGTTATGCTGGTTATCGGCCTTTGGGATGACCTGAGTGGCCTCTCCCCCCTGACCAAACTCGGCGCGCAGGTCGCCGTGGCGCTTCTCTTCTGCCTCTGCGGCGTCCGGTTTATCCTGCCAGAGTCGATCTTCGGCACTTTGGGTAGCTCGCCTTGGGTCTATGTGCCCATGACCGTGGCTTGGTATGTCGGCGTCATCAATGCCTGCAACCTCATCGACGGCCTCGACGGTCTCGCCTCCGGCCTGGCCATCATCGCCACGCTCGGTCTGATCGGCGTCGTCCTCCTCACCGGCGGTGACCGTTCCGTCGTCTACTACGGCGCCATCCTTATCGGCGCGCTTCTGGGCTTTCTTCGGTACAACTACAATCCCGCCTCCGTCTTCCTGGGCGACACGGGGTCCCTCTTCATCGGTCTCTCCCTGGCCACCTTCGCGTTGCTCTCCAGCCGTCAGGAGACGCTCATCGTCACCATGGGAGCGCCGCTGCTCTGCCTGGGCGTTCCCCTGGCCGACACCGTGCTGGCCATCGTGCGCCGCACCCTCCGCCGCGTCCTGCGCAAAGCCGAATCCTCCGCCCTTCCGACCGTTGCCGAAGGACAGGAATCCGCAAAATCCGAAGCCATCATGACGGCCGACCGCGACCATCTCCACCACCGCATGCTGGCCCTCGCCCATGGCAACCAGCGCCGCGCCGTCGGCATCCTCTATGCCTTGGCCGTCGGTCTGGTCGCCCTCGGTTTCGGCCTGACGCTGATCAGTGACGGCAAGGCCACGCTCTTCTTGATAGGCTTTGTCGTCTTCGCCTACATCATCACGCAGGCCATGACCAATGTCGAGCTCTGGGATGCCGGGCGTCTGCTCTCCCGTCCCGAGACCCGTATCGGCCGCCGCGGACTCGTCATTCCCTGCTACCTTACCGCCGACGCGGTCTGCATGGCCGGGCTCTTCGGCTTCCTGGCCTACGTCACCGGAGCCTTGGACGGCTTTCCGCCCCTTGTCTGGCTTAACCTCTTCGTCGCCTTCGCCGTGCCCGTTTTCGTCGCCGTCGCCTGCGTGAAGGGCTACACCCGCGTCTGGGGCCGCAGTACCCGCAAGGATACCTTCCAGCTCGGCCTGGCCGTACTGCTCGGCGCCCTGATCGCCCATCTGATCCTGACGGTCGCCATTCCCGAGGCCTGGAAAGACGTCGCCTTCTTCCACATGATCTGGGCCGGCATGCTTCCCCTGCCGCTTCTGGCCGCGCGCCTGGCCAAGCCGGCTCTCGTCCAGTACATCGCCACCCTCGAGGCTGCCCAGCTCCGCCGCCGATCCCTTCACGACGCCTCCATCCCCCGCGTCCTCTTCTACGGCGCCGGCATCAACTTGCGCGCCTACATCACCCTCTTCGAGACCAATGTCACGCGCAACCGCGTCGCCCTCATCGGCATTCTCGACGACAAACGTTCCCTCCGCGGCCGCATCTTCCGCGACCTGCCCATCCTGGGGCCCCTCGAAATTCTCGAGGACACGGCGACCTTTGCCGAATTCCGTCCGACTCAGATCGTGATGACCACGCCGACCATCGGACCGGAACGCGAAGCCGACATCCGCGCCTTCTGCGCCAAGCACGGTCTGAAGCTCAGCCGCTTCGCCATGACCGAAACCGAGGTCCGCTGCTGAGCGCCCTTTTATTTTGTCCGTGAATCGTCTATAATCCACACTTCATTGTAGTAATCCCAGTAACACCGAAGGATCCGAACCGATGCTTACTCTCTTTGTTGCCGATGCTGCCGCCGCCCCTGCCGTGACGACGACCGCCGCCGCCACGACCGATGCCGCGCCTGCTGCCGGCCAGCCGCAGCCCCAGGGTTTCTCGTTTGGGGCGCTGGTCCCCTTCATCCTCCTCTTCGCCATCTTCTACTTCATGATGATCCGCCCGCAGCAGCGCAAGGAGAAGGCCCGTCAGAAAATGATTTCCGAGCTCCGCGCCGGCCGTCGCGTATCCTTCGCCGGCGGTCTGATCGGCACCATCACCGAAGCCAAGGAACAGACCTTTGTGATTGAAATCTGCCCCGGCACCACCGTTGAAGTGGCCCGCGGCGCGATTGCCGGCGTCCTGGACGACGCTGTGACCGAAACGAAATAAGAAGATACCGGAGCCGCTATGCTCAACTTCAAGCAAATCGATACCCCCAGTCTGATCAAATGGGTCATTCTGGCCGTCCTGACTGTCTTCTCGCTCTACGTCGTGCTGCCGATCCGCGACCGTGTCCGCCTCGGCCTCGATCTTCAGGGCGGTACGAGCTTCACCGTCGAAATCGACCGCGCCCGCCTCTATGAGGATCTCGTCGCCGAAGGGTACGCCCAGATCGGCATCTCCGATCCCGCCAAGGCCACGCCCGAACAGCGCGAGCAGGTCGAGGCGGCCGCCAACAAGACGGCCGACCAGCGCATGACCGAGGCCGACCGCCTCACGGTCGAGGTCCTCCGCAAGCGCATTGACGCCATCGGCACCAATGAGCCCATCATCGCCAAGGGCGACAACTACCGCGTCTTCATCCAGATCCCCGGCGCCGACGCCGCGCAGGCCAAGCTCGCCGAGGAATCGGTCCGCAGCGCCGCTTTCCTGACGCTCCGCCTGGTCGATCAGAACAACGCCGCCACCGTCCGCGAAATCCTTGACGACGAGAAGCGCACCCCGGAAGGGTTTGAGCGCTCTGCCATCGCCGGTTCCGGCGAGACCTGCTTTGTCCGCGCCGCCAACTACGCCGATATCTCCGCTGACCCGGCCTACGCCGCCCGTCTCGGCCGCTTCGGCGTGAAGAACGCCCTCTACGAGTGCGTGATGGAAGAGGTCGGCCGCGACAGCGCCGGCCGCATCGCCTACCTGCCGATGTTCGTCTCCCGCAGCCGCAACGCGACCGTCAATGGCGATACCGTCGCCCGCGCCAGCGCCACGCGCAATCCCAATACCGGCGAGAATACTGTCGACCTCTCCTTCAACGAAGAGGGCCGCCGCCAGCTTGCCAAGGTGACCACCGGCCGCGTCGGCCGTCAGCTCGCCATCATCCTTGACGGCACCGTCCGCTCAGCACCCGTTCTGCGCGCCGAGCTCCGTGACGGCTCCTGCGAAATCTCCGGCGGCTTCTCCTGGAAGGAAGCCACCGACCTCGCCGGCGTGCTCAATGCCGGCGCCCTCAAAGCTCCCATCCGCATCATCGAGAAGCGTGCCGTCTCTCCCTCCCTCGGTGAGGAGGCCGTCAACCGCGGCCTGGTCTCCGGTGCCATCGGCGTGACGCTCGTCTTCGTCTTCATGATTGTCTACTATGCGCTCTGCGGCGTCATTGCCGACATTGCCCTGGTGCTCAACATGATTCTCTGGCCTGCCGGCATGATTATCGCCTCCGGCCTCATGAGCGTCTTCCTCAATGACGGCACCGGCTCCAACTCCATCGGTCAGCTCCCTGTGCTGACCCTGCCCGGCATTGCCGGTCTTGTGCTCTCCGTCGGCATGGCCGTCGATGCCAACGTCCTCATCTTCGAGCGCATGCGCGAAGAGTTCCGCGCCGGCAAGACCGCCAAGGCTGCCGTCGCCGCCGGTTACGACCGCGCCTTCTTCGCCATCTTCGACTCCAACCTGACGACGCTGATCACCGGCGTGATTCTCTTCGTCTTCGGTTCCGGTCCGATCCGCGGCTTTGCCGTCACCCTCTGCGGCGGTATCATCATCTCGATGTTCACCGCGCTGGTCGTCACCCGCCTCATCTTCAATCTCATCACCGAGGGCCGTGCCCGTCCTTTCCGGATGATGAGTCTGGTGCCCGAGACCTTCCGCTTCGACTTCCTGAAGTGGGGCAAGACCGCCATCATAGCCTCTTCGGCCGTGATTCTCGTGACCCTTGGCATCTTCTTCTTCCGCGCCTTCCGTGCGCCGGCCTCCGTTATGGCCGTTGACTTCACCGGCGGCGTCGCCCTCACCTACGAAGCCGTCGATGCCGAAGGCGGCGTCGTGAAGCTCGACACCGAGAAGGTCCGTGAGGTCGTCTCCGCCACCGGGGTTACCGACCAGACCGTCCAGAACATGGCGGCCGAGGGCGGCAAGACGCAGACGCTCGTCAAGACCTCCACCGAGAAGCTCACCGTCGACGGGCAGGAAGTCCTCGCCTCCGCCGTCATCGAAAAGGCTCTCGACGAAGCCTATCCCGACGTTAAAGTCAGCCTCGTCAGCGAAGAGCGCGTGGGCTCCCAGATCGGTGACGAGCTCAAGAGCGACGCCTTCTGGTCCGCCGTCATTGCCCTGGTCTGCATCATTGTCTACGTCGGCTTCCGCTTTGAGCTCGGCTTCGCCATCGGCGGCGTCGTTGCCCTGGCCCACGACGCCCTGATCACCCTCGGCATCTTCACCGTCTGCGGCAACCAGGTCAGCCTGACCACCGTCGCCGCCCTCCTCACCATCATCGGTTACTCCATCAACGACACCATCGTGATCTTTGACCGCATCCGTGAGGACATGACCAATCCGAAGAATGCCGACGTGCCCTTCGCCGAGCTCTGCACCCGCGCCCTCAATCAGACGCTCTCCCGTACCGTCCTGACCACGCTCTCCACGCTTCTCTGCGTGCTTTCGCTGTGGCTCTTCGGCGGCGCGGCCATGCACGACTTCGCCTTCGCGCTTTTCATCGGTATGGTCGCCGGCACGTACTCCACGCTCTTCATCGCCACCCCGGTGATGCTCGCCTGGTACCGCGGCAAGCGCCCGCGCGCCGTCGTCGCCGGCTCCGCCGTCGAGAAGCTCACCGCCACCGTCAAGGACTGAGCGGTCCCCCAACCCTAGGAGGGGTGGCAGAGCGGTCGAATGCGGCGGTCTTGAAAACCGTTGACCCGCAAGGATCCGGGGGTTCGAATCCCTCCCCCTCCGCCAATCGCAAAGCAGGGCACCCGATTCGGGTGCCCTGCTTTTTTCTT
>CALXSH010000037.1 GCA_944391065.1 uncultured Kiritimatiellota bacterium
AACCGCCCAGTACGGGTCCGTACGCTGGGTGGTGTGGGAGGACGGCGGGGTAACCCGCCTCCTACCTGATTTGTGCCCTTGGCGCGCCCCGGTGCGGCTAAGGCGGGCGCCCAAGGGCGCCCCGCAGCGACCGTACCGCCCCCGGCACCGCGACCGGCAATGCGGGAGACGCTGCGGAGCCTCGGACTCTCGGGATACGGTGCTGAGCGGCGCCTGCCGCAGCAGAGGCCCGGGCGGTGCTGGGGAGCAGCTGGCGCGCGCACGTGAGGTAGGGCGTCCCGGAGTCCGGCGGTGGAGATCTTTCATTCCCGCAGAGGGCATTTACGTGCGTATCTTTCACCGGGCGGTTTGCGAGAAACTCCCTGCTATGCTAAGATGGCACCAGTTTCGTTTGGGATGTCGTTCCGGAACGGGCGGTGTCGTTAAAAAGATAGTCACAGGAGTGCGGCGTGATGAAGCGGATGGTGTCTTCTCTTTTTCTTTTCTTTTTTGTTGCGGTCGGGGCGCTCTGTGCACGGCCGGTATCGCCGGATGAGGCGCGCTGTGCAGCGATGGCCTGGGCAGCACGGAACAGGATTTTTGCCGGTTCACAGGGCAGCGCGGGGGCGGCTGTAGCGGTGGAGGACGGGGCCGGCCAGGTGCTTTGCTATAAGGTGCCTTTCGCGGACGGGCCGCTGGTGATTACGTCTGCAGAGACGCGGGTGAATCCTATTATTGCGGTAGTACCGCGATGCCCTGAAGGGGCGGATATCCCGGAGGGGCACCCGCTGAAAGCCATGCTTGAGACGGATATGGCTGAGCGCCTGGAGCGTGTCGCGGCCCCCGGCGCTCCGGTGCCCCTTGGGGAGAGCGCGGAGGAGCGGCGCTGGTCGGAGCTGACCGGGCAGGCGCAGACGGGCGGGCCGGTAGTTCTGGCCGAGGCGGATACGGCGCGGTCGGTCGGGACCGTCTATACGTGGCCTTCTGCGTGGGCGAAAGACCGTCTGACGCATTGGAATCAGAATAATTGGAACAATTACGGCACGTGGACATCCGGAGAGATCTATGACAAATATACGCCGAACCATTATCCTGCGGGATGCGTGGCGGTGTGCGGTGCGGCTTTGCTGCAGCATCGTGGGGTTGGCTCGGTCAGCAAGAGCGTGACTTGCTCCTATTGGGTCGATGGCGTGAAGCGGACGGAATCTTTGGCGCTCAGCCCTTATGTCTGGTCGGTGATGCCGACGCGGTGGAGTTCCGAAACGGTGCCGTCGGAGGCGGCCAAGGATTTGGCCGGCCGCGTGCTTAGGGATGTCGGATATCTGATTGGGATGAAGTACACGAAGAGCGGGTCAGGGGCGTCTATAGCCGATCTGACGACGGTCCTGCGCGATGTGTATGGGTTCGCTTCGGCGGTTTATGCCTGGGATGTCGGTGTTGATCAGTATGAGAAACTGATCTATTCCCAATTGCGGTGCGAAAAACCGGTGATGCTTTCGATCCAGGGGGAATCCGGAGGTCACGCGGTATTGGCGGTGGGGTATGGCGAGGATGACGGCGGTATGCCGCTGATCCGGATTTTTATGGGGTGGGGCGGCCGATACGATGCGTGGTATGCGCTGCCCAATGTGGGGGATTATACGGCGCTTTCCGGCGTAGGGACGCTGATCAGTCCGGACACTCGGCGTTATCCGCTGTATGGGCGCGTGACGGACAGCACGGGAAAGCCACTCTCTTGGGGTGAAATAACGGTGAGCCGGTATGGCGGGTGGCTGACCCGCTTGGGCGCGGACGGTGAATTTGGGCTGATGGTGCCGGCGGGGGATTATGAGGTGTCGGTGCGTGTGGGCGATACCGTCAAAACCGTGAACGTCGGCGATTATACCATGCCGTCCAATTCCTCCTATAGGGCGGAGGAGCTGGCTTCACGCCTTCCCGGGCCGCTGAATATCACGGTATCGGGGGATGCCGGGCTCCAGGTCTATACCGATGCGGAGACGGCGCGTGCCGAGGCGCTGCGTCAGGGGAAACCGCTTTTTGTGCTGAGTGGGGCGGATTGGTGCGGATACTGCTCCACGGTGAAGGCGTATCTCCGGGATCAGGGGCGTGCCTTTACCGATGATTTTGTGCTGTATTACTGTAACATCGATGCGGATGACTCCGGGATGGCGGGGAGTTCGCCGCAGTACGGCGTTTTCGACCCGCGGACGTTTGTGCCGTCGCGTGGGTGGTATGGAAATACGGCTCTGGCAGAGGACTCAGGTGGCCTCGAATCACGGGTCGAGCAGGTGCTGACGCAGGCGCGCGCGGCCTGGAAGAAGCCGACGCTGAGCACAACGGCACTTGTCGGCCCGTCCATTCTTTTTGGGGCGACAGGTTATCGGCTGCAGGCGACCTTTACGGACGGGGTGACGACGACAGTGGGTGTCGGGGCGGATTGGTCGATGACGGGAACTACGTCGGCCTTTTCGCTGGCACAGGATGGGACGCTGACGCCTGTCGGTACGTCGGGGTCGGTCACGCTGAAGGCGTCGATGACGCTTTTCGGCAGGACGGTCTCCCAGTCCAAAACGGTGCGTGCTGGGCAGACGTCCGAAATCCGTTCGCTGAGTTTGGCGCATTTGCGCAGTCCGCTGGATCTGGAGACGGATTCGGACTACGTCTTCACCTGTCAGGCTTTGCTGACGAACAAGGAATCGGTGGAGGTCCCGGCGACTTGGACGGTAAGTAAGGGAACGATGGATGCGGCCGGCCACCTGACATTGGATGAGGCGGGGACGTCGTTCTCGGTAACCGTGACGGCGTCGGCTTACGGGAAAAGCACCTCGAAAAACATAAGGGTCTATCCGCCGGCGTGGTGTTTTCCGATGCAGCTGACACTCTCCGAGAGCGCGGCTTACCCTGGGTCAGTTGTCAGAATCTCTTCGATGACGATCAGGATCACAACAGGCGGCAAGACGAAGGAGACGACCGATCTCTCCGGGGTGAACCATTGGATACAGATTCAGACGTCTGACGGGAGGATTTTGAGGAACGTGTGGAGCGATTCCTTTTCGGTGCCGAAAGATCTTTACGGATTGACGTCCGGCGGAACGGTAAAGGTACGGTGGATGGTCCGCCTCGACAGACAGTCCATCTATAGGTATTCAGCGTGGTCTATCAAGTCGCTGACGCTGAGGCCTGTCGGTACGACGGCGGGAGCGGCGTGTGGCAATGTGCCTCTGGGGTGGATACAGGCGCACTTCCCGCAGGCTACCACGGAAGCGACGCAACGGGCGTATGCGCTGCTGGACAGTGACGGGGACGGATTGCTGAACTGGGAGGAGTATGTGGCCGGAACGGACCCGAACGATCCCAAGAGCACCTTTGCGATTACGGCCTTTGAAGTGCAGCCTGGGCAGCTGCCGAAGATTGACTGGACGGAATCCCCGGGGCGCACGTATACGTTGCAGGGGAAGACGGCATTGGAGGGCGTATGGGAGGAAAATCCCTCGGCCGATGCGCGCTTCTTCCGGGTGTTGGTGGAGCCGTCCGAGTAACAGCGTGGTGGGCAGGAAGCTGGGCTGCGTGACGGTTTTTGTTGCGCGGGCCCGTCTATTTTCGGTATAGTACCGACATTTCTGCGTGAGCGGATGGGCGGCGGGCAACGTGTGCCGCAGTGCTTTCTTTTTCGGATTTTCCCTTTTTTGGTTTTCCTTCCCCTTTTCTGGACGGATTGTATGCGTCGAATTGCGTTGACCGGCGGCATAGCATGCGGCAAGAGTATGGCAGAGCGTTGCTTTGAGGCGTGCGGGTGTCGCGTGCTGGATGCGGACCGGACGGTGCGCGGGCTGGAGGCGCCGGGCGGCGCGGCGGTTGAGCCGATCGTGGCACGCTTCGGCGAGGGCGTGCGGGCCGCGGACGGGGGCATTGACCGGGCGGCTTTGGCGGCGGTGGTTTTTGCCGACGCGTCGGCGCGGGCGGAATTGGAGGGGATTCTGCATCCGCTGGTACGGGAGGCTGCGGAGGCGTGGATGGCGGAGGCTCCGGAGGATGCGGTCTGCATCTTTTCGGCGGCGCTGCTCTTCGAGTGCGGATGGGGGAAATTCTGGCCGGAGACGGTTTGCGTGACGGCGTCGGAGGCGACGCAGATCCGCCGGATGACGGCGGTGCGCGGGATGACCGAGGAGGCGGCGCGGGCGCGATTGCGCGCGCAGATGCCGGTGGCCGAGAAGGCCCGTCTGGCAACCTGGACGGTGGCCAACGACACGGATGACCCGGAGGCGCTGCGGTCACAGATTGAGGCGCTCGTGGCCGGCTGGCGGGCGAAGTGATTTTTCTTTTATGTTCATTTGATTCTGTTTTGCTCTCACTTTTGATATCGGAGACCCGAGAAGGTTATGGAAGAAGAGAAGATGCAGCCGACGATCCGGACGCGCCGCGTGGCCCGTCCGAAGAGCATGGGTGATAAGCCGGCGACGGCGCGCGCGCGCGTGGCCAAACCCCGGAAGGCGACCGCCGCGGCGGTGTCGGAACCGATCCCGCCGCCGCCCGAACCGATGCCGGAGCCGATGCCCGTGCCAGCCGATGCGCCTGCCAAGCCGTCGGTATCCGAACCCCCGATGCCCGATCCCGTGGCGTATGACGAGGTGCCGGTGATGCCGCCGCCGATGCCGGAGCCGATGCCCGCGTCAGATCCGGAGGCGGAGCGTACGCAGCAGCGTTGGGAGCCGCGCAATGACCGCAACGACCGTCGCGGCAGCCGGTGGGACCGCCGCGACCGCCGCCGCGGCAATGACGGCCGTCAGGGCGGTCAGCCCGAGGCCGTCGATCCGCGCTACGAACCCTTCCCGCCGGATACGCCGCCGCTTCGGCTGCGGGACTTGGAGCATGCTCCTTTTGAGGATCTGGTGGCGATGTTGCCGCCGGACCGCGCGGACGATGCGATCAACATGCGCCGTCACGAGGTGACGATGGAGCTCATCCGCCATTATCTCCGCCGCAAGGGCACGGTCATCGCGACCGGTACGCTCGAGACGCTCGGGGACGGGTACGGTTTTCTTCGCTCCGCGGCCAACAACTATCTGCAGTGTCCGGAGGACGTCTATGTCTCGCCGCAGCAGGTGCGTCGGCACGGTCTGCGATCCGGTGACCTCGTCGAGGGCCCGGTGCGCGAACCGCGTGACCGCGACCGCTTCTTTGCGCTGGCCAACGTCGAGACGGTCAACGGCCTCCCGGTCGAGCAGGCCAAGCGTATCGCCCACTTTGAGTACCTGACGCCAATCTTCCCCAACCGCCGCATCCTCCTGGAGACGGACCGTTCGGAATATTCGATGCGCGTGATGGATCTTTTCACGCCGGTCGGGTTCGGTCAGCGCGGTCTGATTGTGGCGCCGCCGCGTACGGGCAAGACGGTGCTGCTGCAGAAGATTGCCAACGCGATCAGCGCCAATTATCCCGACGTCCATCTGATGGTCCTGCTGATCGACGAGCGTCCCGAGGAGGTGACCGATATGCAGCGCCACACCAAGGCGCAGGTGCTCTCCTCGACCTTCGACGAGGCGCCCGAGCGTCACTGCGCCGTGGCCGAGATGACGATTGAGGCCGCCAAGCGCATGGTCGAGAGCGGCAAGGACGTGGTCATTCTGCTCGACTCCATCACCCGTCTGGCCCGCGCCTACAACACGACCGCGCCGCATTCGGGCAAGATTCTCTCCGGCGGTCTCGATGCCAACGCGATGCACAAGCCGAAACGCTTCTTCGGTGCGGCGCGCAACATCGAGAACGGCGGTTCGCTCACCATTCTGGCCACGGCTCTCATCGAGACGGGCAGCAAGATGGACGACGTGATCTTCGAAGAGTTCAAGGGCACCGGCAACATGGAGCTTCGCCTGGACCGTTCGCTCTCCGACCGCCGCATCTTCCCGGCCATCAACATCGAGCAGTCCGGCACCCGCAAGGAGGACCTGCTGCTCCACCCTGACGAACTTTCTCGTATTTGGCTTATCCGCAAGACGCTGACCTCCGTCGGCGCCATCGAGGCGATGGATGTCGTGATGAAGCGGATGCGCCTGACGGGTTCCAACGCCGAATTCCTGATGTCCATCAAGGAATCGTAAGATGGGCGATACCCTTCCCAACGTCTCGCGCAAGGTCGCGCGTCCCTCCCGGCCGTCGGTGCGGCCGGTGGCGCGGGCCTTCGCCGAGAGCGCCGATTGGTCTGACCATCAGGGCCCCGAGGCCCTCTACGCCAATCATCCCCTGGACCTGCTGAAGTGCCTGCGGCCGGGGCAGTGGTGCAAGAACCTGCTCCTGTTGGCGGCGCCCTTCTTCGCGTGGTTTGACCCCTCCCAGCACGGAGCACTGACGTCCGACCCGATGGGAACGGCGGTGACGCTGATCGCGGCCGTCGCGGCTTTCATCCTCGTCAGCGGCGCGGCCTACACGGTCAACGATCTCCGTGACTACGAGAAGGACCGCGTCCATCCCTTCCGCCGCGACCGTCCCATCGCCTCGCGCCACGTCTCCGGTGCCGGGGCGGGCACGCTGATTGTGTGCTGCCTGGCCGGTGCGGCCGCGCTGGCGTGGTGGGGCGTCGGCACCGCGGCCTTCGCGGCGATGTTGGGGGCTTACGCGTTGCTTCAGCCGCTCTACACCTTTGTTCTGCGGCGCGTGGCGGGGCTTGGCGTCTTTGCCGTGGCGGCGGGCTTTGCGATGCGCGCGGCGGCGGGTGCTCTGGCCTGCGGCGTACGCGTCTCGCCGTGGCTGCTGCTCGGTGTCTTCCTCTTGGCCCTCTTCGTGGCGGTGTGCAAGCAGCGCGCGGAGGCCTTCCTGCGCGTCGGCGGGGGCAAGGGACGTCCGCCCCAACCCGTCGCGACCCTGGCCGAACAGCATTGGCTTGACCTTCAGGTGGCCCTCACGGGGGCTGCGGCCGTGGCCGTTTACGCCCTCTATACGCTGGCGCCCGAGACGGTCGCCCGTTACGGTACGGAGCGCCTCATCTGGACGTTGCCGATTGTCATGTTCGGCGTCTCGCGTTACCTTCGGATTGCCTTCAAAGACCGTGACGGTTCCCGTCCCGAACGTATCTTCCGCCGCGATCCGGTCATGCTGGTGACGATTGTCGCTTGGGGCCTCGCCTGTGCGGCCATCCTAGGGTGGGGGAAGACCTTCGGCTGAGCCCTCCCCGATGCCCACAAGAGACAGCAAAACCGCGGTTTCTGCCGCGGTTTTTTTGTCACTTCCGGCAATCTGTGGTAATCTATGTGCCATAGAAGGCCGTTTGGAGGACTGTGTGGTCCCCGTAGGGCTTTAGGTAAAGATGAGAGAGGAGGCAACTCCTATGGCAACAACAAAGACCGCATCCAAGCCGGCCGCCAAGACCGCCAAACCGGCGGCCAAGGCTGCCAAGACCACGAAGGCAAAGGCCGAAACGCCCGCGAAGAAGGGGACATCCGGCATCTCCGTCAGACCGCCCGTCAAAGCCGCCAAACCCGCCCCGGCCAAGAAGACCGCCGCCAAAAAGGTGACCGAGACGAAGCCCGCCGCCAAGGCGCCGGCCAGGAAGGCCGCGCCGAAGGCAGAAACCCCAAAGAAGGTCCCCGTCAAGAAGGCCGCACCCAAGGCTGAGACACCGGAGAAGACCCCCGCCAAGAAGGTCGCGCCGAAGGCTGAGACCGCGAAGAAGGTTGTTCCCAAGGCCGAACCCCCGAAGAAGACACCTGCCAAGAAGACTGCGCCGAAGGCTGAGACGCCGAAGAAGGCCCCCGTGAAGAAGGCCGCTCCGGCGCCTGAACCGATGTCCGAGCGCGTCCGTCCCGGTCTCCAGCCCAAGTACCAGTTGGTCCGTCCGACCGGCAAGAAGCAGGCCACGGCCCGCAGCCGCGTCTTCAAGGAGGGGCAGCAGCACTTCAGTGACGAGGATCTCGCAGAATTCCGCCGCCGTCTGTTGGCCGACCGCGAGGCTATTCTTAGCCAGCTCCGTTCGACCCGCGCCGACGCCCTGCGCCGCAGCGACGAGGACAACCTGGAAGAGGACGGGTCCAACACCTTCTCTCGTTCCGCCGATCTCAGCCGCGCCGATGAACAGCACACGCGCCTGCATGCCATCGATGACGCCCTGCGCGCCATCGAGAAGAAGACTTACGGCATCTGCCAGGTCTGCCATTGCCTCATCCCCCGCGACCGCCTGCGTGCCGCCCCCTTCGCCATCCGCTGCGTCAACTGCAAGGCGGAGTACGAGAAGAACGTGGCCGCCGCCAAGCGTTCGCAGAACATTTGATCCGCGCGGACAGGACGGTCCCGGACGGCACCGCGTCGCCCGGTATCCCAAAAGGGCCCTTGACGGGGCCCTTTTTTCGTATTCCGGAGGGGGCTTTGGAGGAAAACAGCGATTTTTATTTTTTTTTGCTTGCATTTCCAATCCCGAGGGGCTACTATATAGGTGTTTTTCATGACATCTCCTACACAGACACACACAACCCCACCCCACCACGGGCATTGCCCGGGTGGGTTTTTCTTTATCCTAGGGTGACGGGCCGGGAGACGCGTCACCGCGGTCGCGTGAGGCGCGGTCGTTTATCCCGAGGGGTTGCGTGCCGTGCCTAACGTGCTATACTTTCGGAACCGTTTTTTCTGAGAGGATAACGCTATGACGCTCTTGCTATTGGGCATTGCCGTATTGATTGTCGGCTATTTTACCTACGGGCGCTATGTCAGTTCGCTGCTGGCGCCGGACGACCGTAAGACCCCGGCCTATGCGATGGCTGACGGGGTGGACTATGTGCCGCTGCCGATGTGGAAGAACATGCTGATTCAGCTGCTCAACATTGCCGGCGTGGGTCCCGTCATCGGCGTTATCCTCGGCATCAAGTTCGGTTCGGTCTGCCTCCTCATCATTCCGCTTGGCTGCGTGCTGGGCGGTGCGGTGCATGACCTTGTTTCGGGATTTATGAGTCTGCGGGCTGGCGGAGCCAATCTGCCCGCGCTGACGGCGGCTTCGTTTGGGCGCTGGTACGGGCAGGTTTACCGCATTTTCGTCGCGCTTATTCTGCTGCTTGTCGTTGCGGTCTTCATCAATGTGCCGGCGCATCTGACCGAAGGGCTTGCCGGCGTGACGCCCGCTGCCAATCCCTCCTTCTTCTGGTGGGCGGTCGCCGTCATCTTCGGCTACTACCTCGTAGCCACGCTCTTTCCGGTCGACAAGATCATCGGCCGTGTCTATCCGGTCTTCGGGGCGGTGCTGCTGATCGGTTCGCTCGCCATGTTGGGCGCCCTGATCTGGCAGGGCTTTGCCGACCCGACGCTGCTGACGGAGACGGAGGCCTTCAAAGCGGGGATGTTCACCGATCAGCCCATCGTACCTTGTCTCTTCGTGACAATTGCCTGCGGCATCATTTCCGGGTTCCACGCGACCCAGTCTCCGATTGTCGCGCGCACGATGAGGGACGAACGTCAGATCCGCGCCACCTATTACGGGATGATGATCGTTGAAGGTATCATTGCCATGATCTGGGCTGCGGCCGGTATGGCCATCTACAATCTCATGCCCGAACTCATGGCGCCCGGCAGGGAGACGGAGGCATTGGTTGCGGCCACGGAGACCTTCCTGGGCAGTTGGGTCGGCAAGGTGACGATGGTTAGCGTCATTGTGCTGGCCATTACCTCCGGCGACACGGCGCTGCGCAGTCTCCGCCTGACGTTGGCCGAGACCGTGGGGCTTTCCCAGCGCGCCCTTTCGGCCCGCCTGCTGCTCTGCCTGCCGCTGATTCTCGTCATCTGCGCGCTGCTCTGGTGGAGTAACCTCAGCGCGGCCTCCTTCTCGATGCTCTGGCGCTACTTTGCCTGGGGCAATCAGATTCTCTCGGCTACGACGCTGATGGCCTGCACGGTTTGGCTGATGCGCCGTGGGGCCGCGCCCTGGGTGACGCTGCTGCCGGGCATGTTCATGACCTTTGTCGTCTCCTCCTTCATCCTCTGGTCCGACCCCGCCTACGTGGGGTGTCCTTACGGCCTGCACATCCCGATTAACATCGCCTACGGCATCGCCGGCGTCTTTACCTTCTTCTGCGCGGTGACGGTGATCCGTCTGGGCAACGCGAAGCCAGTGCCTCAGCCCTGAAGCGGCGGCCGGGCGGAGGGTCTTGTTTGCCGTCCGCCCGGAACTTCGCTATACTCCCGGCGAGAGTAACCCCGGAAGGAGTCCGTATTATGGTATCCAAGCAACGTGTTATCTGTGGCCTCAGTGTTGCGGCTGTTTGGCTGATTGCGATTTTTCTTCTGCCTATCTGGTGCCTGGCCTGTCTTCTGATCGCTGCTGCCGGCATCTGCCTGTATGAGCTCTGCACGATGCTGCGCAAGGCCGGCTATGCCGTACCCTTCTGGAGCGTCCTGGCGGCCGGGATTGTCTGGATGGGGACTGTGGCCGTCAAAACCGGGATGATTCATGCCGCCCCGGAATCCGAGGTCATGGACCTTCGGGCCGTCTGGGGGCTGCTTTCTTCCGCGCTTCTGGCGGCGCTTTGCATTGCGCTGTTCTTCCGGGTCCTGCTGGACCGGCGAATCGACAGGCCGATGCCGGTCATGGCGCTGACGGTTACCTCCTTCCTCTACATTCCTGTGATGCTCGGCTATCTTGTCGAACTCGCCATGGAGCGCTATGCCCCTGGGGCCGAAGAGGGGTACGGGGCCGGCATTTTCCTGGCCTTTTTCCTGGCGCTGGTGACAAAGCTCTGCGACACCGGCGGCTATTTTGTCGGATCGGCCTGCGGTCGTTACAAAATGTGTCCCCGGCTCTCCCCCGGCAAGAGCTGGGAGGGGACGGCCGGCGGGTATGCCTTTTCCCTCGCCGCGGCCACCGGTGTGCTCATTCTTGCCGGGACCACCGACTGGGGCGTTCTGGCGGGACTGCGCTGGTTTGCCGAGTCGCCTGGGAATGTCGCGTGGTTTTATCTCACGATGATTGTCATTGTGGCCGTCGGCATTCTCGGCGATTTGGTCGAGTCGCTCTTTAAGCGCCAGTGCGGGGTCAAGGATTCCTCGGCCCTCTTTCCGGCGATGGGTGGCTTTTTTGACACGTTTGACAGCCTGATTTTTGTGCCGGCGGCCTTTATGTTCATGCGCACGCTGGGACTGATGTTCTGTATTATCTGACTTTAAGCTGATTATGCGGCGCAAACGCCTTGTTCTTCTCGGGGCCACCGGCTCCATCGGCTCCAGCACGCTCAAGGTCGTGCGGGCCCATCCGGAGCGTTTTGAGGTGGTCGGCCTCGCAGCGGGCCGCAATGCCGCCGCGCTGAAACGTCTCGCGGCCGAATTCGGCGTCCGCCGCCTGGCCTTGGCCGAACCCAATGCTGCCGGCATTCCGAGCGGCGAAGCGGCTCTCTGCGATCTGGCCCGGAGCGAAGCGGCCGATCTGGTGGTGATGGCCATAGCCGGCATGGCCGGCTATGCCCCTACGCTGGCGGCCATCGATGCCGGGCACGACGTCGCCCTGGCCACCAAGGAGGTGCTGGTCATGGCCGGCACCGAGGTCATGCGCCGCCGGGCCGAACGCGGTGTCCGCATTCTCCCGCTCGATTCCGAACACTCCGCCGTCTTCCAGTGCCTGCAGAATCTCGCCGCCCAGCCGGCCTGCGTCCGTCTCGAGCCCGACGCCCCCAAAGCCGAGGACCGCATCGCCGAAATCATTCTGACGGCCAGCGGCGGCCCATTTTTCCGCCGGCCCGAGATCGACTGGAAGCGCGTCACCGTCGCCGAGGCCCTCAATCATCCGCGCTGGTCCATGGGCCCCAAGGTGACTGTCGACTCCGCCACGATGATGAACAAGGGCTTAGAGCTCATCGAAGCCCTCCATCTCTTTGCCGTCCCCCCCGAACGTCTTCGCGTCTGGGTTCATCCCCAGAGCATCGTCCACTCCTTCGTCTCCTTCCGTGACGGCGCGCTCCTCGCGCAGATGGCCTTCCCCGACATGGTCCTGCCCATCCAGTACGCCCTCACCTGGCCCGACCGTGCCCTGAGCGGCCCGATTGAACCGATGACGCTGGTCGGCATGCAGGGCCTCGAATTCCTCGAACCCGACCTGCAGCGTTTCCCCTGCCTGCGCCTGGCCTTCGATGCCATCCGTGCCGGCACCTGGGCGCACCCCGTGCTGACCTTGGCCAACGAAGTTGCCGTCCGAGCTTTCCTGAGAGGCCGCATCACCGCCGACCGCATCGCCGCTGTCATCGAAGACGGCCTGGCGGCCGGACCTGCGGCATTTGACGAAATTGTCGCCCGTGCCGAATCGGCCGTCGCGGCCTATGCCCACTGAGACTCTGCATATGAAGATGCATCCGCTTTATCCCATGCGCTTTACGCCCGCCTATCGCGATTATGTCTGGGGCGGTGATACCATTGCCCGCCGGTACAATCGTCCCGGCACACCGACGCCCTGTGCCGAAAGCTGGGAGATCTCGGCTGTTCCGGGCAGCGTTTCCGTTGTCGCCAACGGGCCTTTTGAGGGCGAATCATTCGGCCGCATCGTGCAGGCCTTCGGCCGCGATCTTCTCGGTACCGCGGCCCCCGATCCCGAGACCTTTCCCCTGCTCGTCAAGATCCTTGATGTCCGCGACCGCCTTTCGGTTCAGGTGCATCCCGATGCCGCTGCGGCCGCGCGCTTTGGCGGAGCGCCCAAGCACGAGATGTGGTATGTGCTGGATGCCGGCCGGGAAGCCCGTATGTATGCCGGTCTCACCCCGGGGGCCGATCGTTCCGATTATTTGGACCATCTGCAGGCCTATGAGGCCAGGATTGGGCAAGTCTACGATATTGCTCCGGGGACCTGCCATGCGATTTGCGGCCCTGCGTTGGTTTATGAGGTGCAGCAGACCAGCGACACCACCTACCGGCTCTGGGACTGGGGCCGTTTCCGCGAACTCCATACCGAAAAGGCGCTTGCTGCCCTCCGCTGGGACAATGTCTGCATGCCTGCCGAGCCCCCAACAAGCTCCAAGACGCTTGTGCCCCGTCTCAAAACCCCTGATTTTTCCTTTGCCACGCTGCGTCTTTCCCGGCCTCATGCCATGCATACCACCGCAGTCGGCTTCATGATTCTTTTCTGTGCCGAGGGCAAGGCCCGTCTCGAACACGACGGCCCCCATCCGCTCACGCTGCTTCCCGGCGACAGCGTGCTTGTGCCTGCACGGCAGACATTTTCGCTGCATCCCATGGCGGAGACCCGGCTTCTGGTCACGACGCTCTGAGCGGGGCAGACGAAAAGGCCGCGGTGCAAACCGCGGCCTTCTGTTTCCTCTTGGCGGAGTGGGGGATTACGAGAAATCCAGGGAGAGCGTGCCGTTGACGACGGCAATGTCGTTCAGTCGGCCGCCGAGCTCGATGCCGCGCAGCTGGGCCAGCTGGGCGATGGCCACGCGCAGGGTGTTGTCATAGACGCTCAGGCCCGGCTTGCCCGCCACCGCGGCGGCCAGCTGGCTCATCAGCTGGCCGGCAATCATTTCGCCGCCCATCATGGCCATCGAGACCTTGGCGAGGGTGATATCCAGCGCCTGGCCGTCGTCGGCCGGAGCTAGGCGGATTTTGGCCTCGATCGGCACCGGCAGGATGCCCATGCTGGCTTTGCACTTGAAGATGACCATGCCGTCCGAAAGCTTCACCTTCGGATTCTTGATCTTCTTCATCATATCCGCACCCTGCGGATTGCCTTCGGCTACCTTTTTCAGCGCCGCCTCAAGACCGGTGGAGATGTCGTCCTCGGTCACCGTCAATGCGAGTTTGGAGAGTTTCATGGCCTCAGAGTGTAGCAAAAGGCAACGGCTTGCGCAGACCGGCTCCCCCGTGCCCCGTGCGGCGGCCGCGGTGCCGGATCGCGCGACGGAGGGGCTGGCAACGCGGCGGATTTCTGCTATACTACGGCCATCCATGGGGGAGTAGTCGACGCTTCGGCGTGGCGCGCCAACAGTCCCGGCCCGTAGGCCTGGCGCGTCTCAAATGACGAGACCCATGTGCGGCGCAGGCCGTGCATGGGAAGGACTCTGCCCACAGAGCAAGCCCGGCGCGGAAAGCGTCGGGCTTTGTTGTTGTATGGACTCTCATTGGAGTGATGATGAAGACCTGGTTCACTGAATGCGCCGACGCCGTTGTCCGCGGCCTCGGCACCGACGCGGCACAGGGGCTGACCGACGCGCAGGCTGAGGCCTCTCGCGAGGCTAACGGCGCCAACCGCCTCACCCGCCGCCCCCCCGTCTCCATGCTGCGCCGCATTCTGGAGGCCTTCGCCGAGCCGATGCTCATTCTGCTTGGCGCCGCCGCCCTGATTACGCTGGCGATCAATCTCATTCACCTCTTCACCGGCCAGCCGACCGACTTTGTCGAATGCGTCGGCATCTTCGTGGCCATCCTGCTCTCCGTCGGCATATCCGTCGTGATGGAGGGGCGCAGTGCCAAGGCCTTCGAGGCTCTCCGCCGCATGGGCGAGAATATCCGCGTGCGGGCCGTCCGCAATGGCCGCACCGTTCTCCTCCCGCAGGAAGAACTCGTCGTCGGCGATATCGTCCTCGTCGCCACCGGTGACCGTATCGTCGCCGATGGCCGCCTTCTCGAAGCCATTGAGCTTGAGGCCGACGAATCCTCCCTGACCGGCGAGAGCATGCCCGTCCGGAAGGACGCCGCGGCCGAACTCTCCGCCGACACGCCCGTCGCCGAACGCGTCACGATGCTCTACTCCGGCTGCTTCGTCACGGCCGGGTCCGGCCGCATGGTCGTCACGGCCGTCGGCATGGGCACCGAATTCGGCGCCATCGCCGCCAGGCTCTCCGAGTCCGAAGAGGGGACTACCCCGCTCCAGGAGAAGCTCGCCGTCCTCGGCAAACGGATCACGATCCTCGGCGCCGCCGCGGCCACGCTCATCTTCGTCGTTCAGATTGTCCAGGACATCCTGCGCGATGCCCTGACCTTCGTCAACGTCAGCCACGCCTTCATCGAGAGCATCGTCCTGATCGTGGCCTCCGTGCCCGAAGGCCTCCCGACCATAGTCGCCGTTTCGCTGGCCATCAACATCATCAAGATGTCCCGCCAGAACGCCCTGGTCAAGAAGCTTGTCGCCAGCGAGACGATCGGTTGCGTCAACGTCATCTGCTCCGACAAGACCGGCACCCTCACCGAGAACCGCATGACCGTCGCCGGCATTGTTCCCGCCGCCGGCGGCGAGACGCTCGCCGACGTGCTGCTGGCGAACTTCTGCGCCAACACCACCGCTGACGTCCGCATCACCGACCGGGGCCCCGTCTTCCTCGGCAATCCCACCGAGTGCGCCCTGCTCATGGCCGCCCACAAGGCCGGGCACGATTACCGCTGGCACCGCGGCCACCTTGAGCGCCTCCACCTCTGGCCCTTCTCCTCCGACACCAAAAATATGACCGTCATCGTCCGCGAGGGCGACGGCGCCGTCGCCTACTCCAAGGGCAGCCCCGAGAAGGTCCTCGCCTGCTGCGGTCTCTCCGAGGCCGAGACCCGGGCCGCCTTCAAGGCCATGGGCAAATGGCAGGAGAAGGCCTGCCGCGTCATTGCCTTCGCCCACAAGGCCTGCCCCGTTCCCGCCGCCGGCACGGAGCCCGACCGCGCCGCGACCGAATCCGGCATGACCTATGACGGTTTCGTCGCCATCAGCGATCCCCTCCGCGCCGCCGTCTACGACGCCGTGGCCGACTGCCGCCGCGCCGGCATCGGCCTCAAGATGCTCACCGGCGACAACCTTGTCACCGCCCGCGCCATCGCCAATGAGCTCCATATGCTCGACGACGGCGGCCTGGCCGTCGAAGCCCGCGAACTCGAGGCCCTCGACGACGCCGCCTTCGCGAAGATCATCCCCTCCGTCCGCGTCATCGCGCGCTCCACGCCCTCGGTGAAGCTCCGCGTCGTCAATACCCTGCGCAGGCAGGGCAACGTCGTGGCCGTCACCGGCGACGGCATCAATGACGCCCCCGCCATCCGCCACGCCGACGTCGGCGTCGCCATGGGCATCACCGGCACCGAGGTCACCAAGGAGGCCTGCGACATCCTCCTCCTCGACGACTCCTTCACCACCATCGTCCGCGCCATCCAGTGGGGCCGCGGCATCTACGAGAACTTCCAGCGCTTCATCGTCTTTCAGCTCACCGTCAACCTCTCCGCGGTGACCGTCGTGCTGGTCAGCATCCTGCTCGGTTTTCCGGCGCCCTTCACGGCCCTGGAGCTCCTCTGGATCAATCTCGTGATGGACGGCCCGCCCGCCGTCACCCTCGGCCTCGAGCCCATCCGCCGTTCGCTGATGGACCGCGCGCCCACGCCGCGTGACGCCGCCATCGTCACCCGTCCGATGCTGCTGCGCATCGCCATCGTCGGCCTCTACATCGCCGGCGTCTTCCTCGCCCAGCATATCTGGAACTTCCTCGGCGCCGAAGGCGCAGGCCAGGAGGCCAGCGTGCTCTTCACCCTCTTCGTCCTCTTCCAGCTCTTCAACGCCTTCAACGCCCGCGAACTCGGCCGCGCCCCGCTCATCCGCAACCTCTTCAGCAACCCGATTATGCTGCTCGCCTTCGCGCTGACCGGTCTGCTCCAGTGGGTCATCACCCAGTACGGCGGCAGCGTCTTTGGCACCGAGCCCCTCTCCCCGGAAATGTGGGGCCGCGTCCTGCTCACGGCCGTCACGGTGCTGCCCGTGTCCGAGCTGGTCCGGTTTGCTATACTGCTCTGCGACAAAAGAAAGGACGCATCCCGATGACCGACACTGACGTGCTTCAGATTTTCAAGGATACGAAAGCCCTCCTCGAAGGCCACTTCGAACTCCGCTCCAAACTCCACTCCAACCGCTATTTCCAATGCGCCGAGGTCCTGCGCTGGCCCCACCACGCCCAGACCCTCTGCACGGAGCTTGTCCGCCGCATGAAGGAGACCTCCGACATCGGTCCCGTCACCGGCGTCATCTCCCCCGCCCTCGGCGGCATTCTTGTCGGCCACGAGGTCGCCAAGGCCCTCGGCACCCAGTGTGTCTTCGCCGAGAAGAACGCCGAGGGCGCCCTCGTCATGCGCCGCTTCAAAATCAATCCCGGCGAACGCTACGTCGTCGCCGAGGACGTCATCACCCGCGGCGGCCGCGTGCAGGAAACCATTGACATCGTCCGCAACGCCGGTGCCGACGTCGCCGCCGTCCTCGTCCTCGTCGACCGCTCCGGCGGCAAGGCCCGGTTCGACGCCCCCACCTACGCCCTGCTCCATATCGAACCCGAGGTCTGGACCGCCGAAGCATGCCCCATGTGCAAGGCCGGCGAGCCCTTCGTCCATCCCGGTTCGTAAGACCGTGGCATCACTCACCTTATCGCATATCCGAAAAGTCTACCCCAGCGGAGCCGTTGGGGTAGACGACTTTCATCTCGACGTCGCCGACCGCGAATTCCTCGTCCTCGTCGGCCCCTCCGGCTGCGGCAAATCGACCACGCTCCGCATGGTCGCCGGCCTCGAGACCGTCACCTCCGGCACCGTCTGCATCGACGGCCGCCCCGTCAATGACCTTCCTCCAAAAGACCGTGACATCGCCATGGTCTTTCAGAACTACGCCCTTTACCCCCACATGACCGTGCGGGAAAACATGGCCTTCGGCCTGCGCCTGCGCAAAACCCCCAAAGCCGAAATCGCCGCCCGCATCGCCGACGCCGCCGAAACCCTCGGCCTCGGCGCCCTCCTCGAGCGCCTCCCCCGCCAACTCTCCGGCGGCCAGCGCCAGCGCGTCGCCCTCGGCCGCGCCATCGTGCGCAAACCCAAAGTCTTCCTCTTCGACGAACCCCTCTCCAACCTCGACGCCAAGATGCGCGTCGAGATGCGCGAAGAAATCCACCGCCTCCACCACATCCTCCGGGCCACCATCCTCTACGTCACCCACGACCAAACCGAAGCCATGACCCTCGGCGACCGCATCGTCGTCATGGAGAGCGGACGCATCCGCCAGGCCGCCGACCCCATTACCCTCTACAATGCCCCCGCCGACCGCTTCGTCGCCGGCTTCATCGGCACCCCGCCGATGAACTTCCTCCCCGTCACCGCCGGCCCTGACGGCACCCTCCTCTCACCCGCCGGCACCCTCATCCCCCCCACAGGCCTCTTCCCCGCACTCCCGCCCGGCCGCGCCGTCATCCTCGGCATCCGCCCCGAATCTCTCGTCGGCGACACCCTCCCCGCGCACCTCCCCGGTACCCTCGCCTGCACCGCCGACATCATTGAGCAGATGGGTGCCGAAGCCTACGCCCACTTCGACGTCGCCGGCACCCGCATGACCGCCCGCGTCCCCTCCGACTGGCCCATCCGACGTGGCGACACCCGCTTCATCCGGCCCGCTTACGGCAAAGCCTGCCTCTTCGACCCCGACACCGGACGCGCCCTCCGGGAATAACCCCCTGCAGCAAGGAGGTCCGTTATGACGGATACAGCCCACACCCCCGCGAATCCCGACGCCCTCCCCTTCGACCCGCCCCACGCCAGACTCCCGCAGCCGTGGAACTGGGACGCCGACGGAAACCTCACCCTCCTCGAAACGCCCCTCCTCCCCGGTTACGTCAGCCGCCGCGCCGCCGACGCCGACCTCGCCCGATATACCCGCATGGCCATCCGCCTCTGCGGCGCCGGCTGGACCCTCATCGGCGGTTTTGTCGGCGCCCGCGAACGCCTCCTCCTCGACGACGTCGCCAAAGCCCACCCGGCCTTCCGCCTCGTCCGCCTCGAACCCGGCCCTCTCACCGAAAGCCGCCTCGACAGCCGCCTCGCCGCCGCCCACCATGCCGGCCGCCTCCTCCGCCTCACCACAGCCGAACCCCACGAATTCTGCACCCGAGCCCTTTGCGTCCGCCACAACCGCCTCGCCGACACACTCGCCGGCCCTTGGCGCGCCGCCGTCGAATCCTTCTTCGCCCGACTCCCAGACGCCCAGCCCACCCAAATCGGCCACCTCCGCGCCTGGCTCGCCGCCTGGCCCAGCCCCTGAGCGCCTTGGCGCCGCGGGGGCGGCCCCCGGGAGTCAGCCGCCGGGCGGTCCGAGGGGAGTCAGCCGCCGTGGAGAGGTTGGCGGGGTGCGGGGAGTCAGCCGGCGGGGTGGAGTCTTTGAAGCAGGGGGTAGGGTGGCGCCGGGTAATAAGCCGCTCCGGTGGGGTGGCCCAGGGGCATTGGAGACCGACGTCTGACGACGTCTGCGCATAGACCGTACTGACGGCGCGGGCTGGCGCCCGCGGGAGGGCGGCGGGGGCAGAGGGGCAGGGGCAGCTTGGGGGCGCCTTTTGGGGCGGCCTTGGGCCAGTACGGTCTCTGCGGCGGCGCTTTGGCGCCGCGGAGTGGCTCGTGGGGCGCTTGGGTACCGTGGGGGAGGCTTTGGGGGCCTTTTGGGGGCATCCTTGGGCCAGTACGGTCTCTGCGGCGGCGCTTTGGCGCCGCGGGGGAGGCTCGTGGGGCGCTTTGGCGCCGCGGGGAGGCGTGGCGCGGGCTGTGGCCCGCAGGGGCGGAGAGGGCTGTCGCCCACGGGGGATAGTTTTTGGGGGTGCTTTGGACTGAAAGTGCGGCCGGGACGGACTCGCTACCATATAGGGTAGCCATTCGCTACCATATATGGTAGTAAGGTGCTACCATACATGGTAGCCTTACGCTACCATATAGGGTAGAGTGTCAGATTGGGGCAGGGTGCAGGTCGCTTAGCGGGCGCTGTGCGGTCCTGCCGGGGGCGCTTGGAGGTGGCTTATGAGGGTCAGAGAGGGGGGCGGCTTTCGCGCAAGAGGGGAAATCAGCGCGGCATTATGCCTTACAATCTTCAGGCTTGGGAGCGATTCGGATCCTGGTCAGGACCCTGCGGAGACGGACTGCTTTTCCTGTCCCGAATTCTCCCCCGCATCGTTGCAACTGCCGGCAACTCTCCCTTCAGAGCGCTTGGGTTCGGAAAGGTGCGGCTTGTAATATCAATAAGTTATGCACAATCTTGCGGAGCGCGAAAAAAGTGCTTGCGCCGTGCGTCACAGGAGTGC
>CALXSH010000038.1 GCA_944391065.1 uncultured Kiritimatiellota bacterium
GTGTGGTCTTCCATCGGGGGGATGAAGGCGCCGGAGAGGCCGCCGACGGAGGAGGAGGCGAAGGCGCCGCCCTTCTTGACGGCGTCATTGAGCATCATCACGGCGGCGATGGTGCCGGGGCAGCCGATCTTGCGGATGCCCATGGCCTGATAGATTTCGCCGACGGAGTCGCCGACCTTGGGCGTCGGGGCCAGGGAGAGGTCGAGGACGCCGAAGGGCACGCCCAGGCGCTTGGCGACGTGGCGGCCGATGAGCTCACCCGTGCGGGTGACGCGGTAGGTCGTGTGCTTGATTTCCTCGGCGATTTCATCGAGAGTGACGGTGGGGTCGGCGGCGACGAGCTTCTCGACGGCACACTTGACCACGCCAGGACCGGAGACGCCGGCATTGATGACCACGTCGGGTTCGCCGGGACCGAGCAGCGTGCCGGCCATGAAGGGGTTATCCTCGGTAATGTTGGCGAAGACGACAATCTTGGCGCAGCCGAAGCCGTGCATGAAGGCCGTGGCCTTGGAGATGTCGATCATGCGCTCGGCAACCAGGTTAACCGCATCGACATTGATGCCGGCGCGGGTGGTGCCGACATTGATGGAGGAGCAGACGTGGGTCGTCTCGGCCAGGGCCTGCGGGAGCGAATCGATCAGGACGCGTTCGCCTGGAGTGATGCCCTTCTGGACGAGGGCGGAGAAACCGCCGAGCAGGTCGACGCCGAGCTCGGTGGCGGCGCGGTCGAGGGCCTTGCAGAGTTCGACCGCCGTATCGACGGTGTGGCCTTCAAGCAGCCAAGAGGCAGGGGAGATGGAGATGCGCTTGTTGACGACGTTGACGCCGTAGAGGGTGGAAGCCTCGTTGCAGACCTTGACGAGGTCCTTGGCGACGGTCATCACGCGGTCATAGACGGCGGAGACCATCTTCTTGGGATCGGGATTGGCGCAGCGGTTGAGATTGATGCCCATCGTGCAGGTGCGCACGTCGAGGTTCTCCTCATTGACCATGCGTAGGGTCGCGAGAACAGCTTGGTTGTTGTTAAGCATGGAAAATCACTCCTGGGTAATCGCTTTGATGGGCGCGACCTCGCCCGTGGCACGGAAGATGTCTTCGTGGCAGAGCTGGGCGGAGAAGCCCTCGGCCGCCATGACGCGGCGGAAGTCGGACTGCGTGGCCTTGAGGTCAATGCAGGGCGCGCGGAAGGTCACGTAGGCCAGATGGGTCACGTGATTGCCGTCGAAGATCGTCGACCAGTCCTCGATATTGATGGCATGGTCAGCCATGAAGCCGGAGATCGCCAGCATGACGCCGGCCTTGTCCTCGCCGGAGGCGATCGCAACATAGCGCGGGCCGACGACGGGCATTTCGCGACGGACGGAGGCAGGGTCACTCATAATCGAGAGCACGGCGCCCTCGGGCAACACGGCGCGCAGGCGGTCCTGCAGCGTCGCCCCAACGTCCTCGGCATGTTCGGTCACGAAAATCAGCGAGAAGAATCCGCTGACGATGGTCTGACGCATGTCGGAGATATATCCCCGCAGGTCAACGATGGTTTGTGCGATGTCCCGGGTCAGGCCGACACGGTCAGGCGTGATCACGGAGACGAGATAGGTTTGCTTGGCCATACAGCGCTCCTTCAAAACGTTGAATTACACCGACAGTATAGCACAAAAAATCAATCCTTCGGGCGCACCTCCCGCAACACCCGGCACGGGACACCGGCACAGACTGTCATCGGCGGCAGATTGTGCGTCACGACGCTCCCGGCCCCGACCACGCAGCCGTCGCCGACCGTTACGCCAGGCAGCACCCGCACGCCGACCCCGAGCCAGCATCTGGCCCCAATGGTGACCGGCTTGGTCTGCGTGCGATAGCGCAATCCCCCCTGCCCGTCGGGCACCATGCGCGCATCGGGCTCGATGGGATGAACCGGAGCCGAAAGGATGGTACCGGCGCCAATCAGCGTACCGGCACCGATGCTGATACGGTTGTCATCCTGAAAAATACAGTTGTAGCCGACATAAACATCGTCACCCAGAAAGATATTCTCGCCGTAATCACACATGAAAGGCGACTCCACCCAGCTCCGTGCCCCAATCCCTCCGAGCAGCGCCTTCAGCACCTGCGCGCGCAGCCCGGGATCGGTCACCGCAGGGCCATTCAGCCGCATCAGCAGCTCCCGTGCCGTCCAATAACGGGCCAGCAACTCCGGCGAACGCCCCTCATAGAGCTCTCCGGCCAGCATTTTTTCCTTCTCGCTCATCGTTATCCCCCCAGACGGAATCAGGATACAAAAAAGGGGGAGCAAGAGCCCCCCCATAAACAGAGATACCGTGCTTCAGCGGCCCTCAGAGAGGGCCTTGCGGATCTTGGCGCGGGTCTCTTCGTCGACGCCGCGGATGACCGCGTCTGTACGGCGGTTCATCGGCGTGCCGTTGTCCAGGTCGACCGGATACTTCGGCTGATCGAAGGAGTGACCGGCGACGCGGATGCGGCCGGCGTCGATGCCGTTCATCACCAGGTAGGTACGGATCGACTTCGCGCGGTCCTCGGAGAGGCGCTGGTTGTAGTCGTGATCGGACCCGTGCTGACGGTCAGCATGGCCGTCCAGCGTGATGTAGACGTCAGGATTGAATTCGATGGCCAGGCGGATCATGCGGACGAGTTCGTCCAGAGCCGCGTGGTTGGAAGGATTGATGACGGCGGTGTCCTTGTCGTACTGGACGAAGAGCTCCAGAACCATGTCGGGCGAACCGACCGGCGTCACGTCACGGACGACCGCGACATGCTCGGAGGTCTCGTCGTAGGCCTGCGCGGCCGGTTCAATCGGACCGAGCGGAATGAGTTCGGAGACCGTGTCGTCATCGGCGGCAGCGCCGAAGCCGTAGGTCAGACCGACATTGGCGGTCGAATAGGCCATCCAGTCGCGGTCAATGGCGAAGTTGAAACGGTAATCGGCGCGGATGCCCCAATTGTCGTTCAGGTGATAGATGAAGCCCAGACCGAGGTCGGCCACGGGACGGATGCCGTTGCCCTTCTGCCAGAACTCGTTGCCGGAACCCGTGCCGCCGGTCAGGCCTAGACCGCCGGCCAGAAAGGGGTCGAAGCGGGAGTAGCGGTCAAAGTGATAGAGCGCGTCGACACCGCCGCTCAGCACACCGCCGCGATCGGAACTCTGACGGAGCGTCGTGCCGGCCATGAAGAACCCTTCGAGCGACCACGGGCTGTCGGCGAAATCATAGCCCAGACGGAGCGTCACCGAAGGCGCGACGCCGCGGACTTTGCTGCCGGGAAGCGGACGGGCATGACGGTGCAGGCGGGTGATACCGACCGCGGGCACGATGTACCAACGCCCCTCGGACGCGGACTCGGAATCCTCCAGCACGGGCGCGTCGTCACGGGCGGTCACTACCGGACCGACGGACTTACCGGCCTCCTGCGCCACGACAGCGCCGCAGAGGCCCAGAACAAAAACAGACAGTGCAATCTGCTTCATAACCATCCTCAGTTGAGTTGAAAAATTTCGCGTATGTTAGCACACTGCGGCCCGACGCTCAAACAACCCGTCCGCGGCGCGTCTCCCCGCCGTCAGCGCAGGGCATCCGTGGCCGCCTCCAGAGCCTGGTCCAGTGCCTCCAGATCGGCGCGGTGGACGCCTGCCTCCCGACCGCGCGCCACAGTGAAGACCGAGAGAGCCTCCTCCAACGGCTTCAGCGCCTCCGGACGCCCGAGCGCCGCGGCGCGCTGCCGCAGGATCGCTACCTTCTCGAAAGTCTCGATGCCGTCGCGCAACGCCTCCAGGCGGAGCGAGGGACGGTCCCCGGGATAGGTCAGCGACGTATCGCCGCTGGGCCAATTGCCGTAGTCCTGGCAGGCAAAGGGATCCTCGGGCCACGAGTGGTAGGCCCAGCGCAGAAAACCGTCCAGCCCGTAATGGGCCGCCATCGGCAGAAGCCATTCGGACTCTGCCAGGTCAGAGGACACGAAGGTGTTGGGACGGGGCGGCGAACAGCAGACGTAGAAGGTCGTCGTGTGACCGGCCGCGCGACGTTCCGCGGCAACGGGAATCAGACGTTCGCAGTTGCCGTAATCATAGGAGACGTCGGCGAATTCGCGGTTCAGACCGCTGGGAGCATCGCAGGCCGCCACGATGGCGAGCTCAGGTGCCGCCGTCCGAACCAGTTCCAACGCCGGCCGCAGCAGACTGTCGGGACGTTCGTCCATCGCGATGCGCGTGATCTCCAGCCACCCCCGTTCGCGCAGGTGGGCGACGAAGGCCTTCAGATAGTGCGTCCAGAAGTCGGTGTACTCAGGCGAACCGGGCATCATCTGAGGGGCCACGCTCCGTCCCTGCGCGGCGTCGTAATAGCGGAAGGTCAGCGACCAAGGAATCATCGTATAGCAATTGACCGTCGCCCCGCGCAGGCCGACATCCTCGCGCATGAAGGTAACCCAACGGTCAAAATCGGTGTAATCGTAGGACCAGGTCCCGTCGGCCCCGCGCATGACACGGATCATGGCACGGAACCGGTCGTAGGTCTGTTCGTTCCAGGCCTCGTCAATCAGCGTGGCGGTGATCGTCTTCTGCCCCATGGCCGCCAAGCGCCGCATCGGCGCGCGCAGGAGGTCAAAGTGGGCCTCGGACCACATCGGCACGTCATGCCAACGCGCCACCGCGTCGGGATGCTGCCAGAGATCGAGATGACAGGTCCACCGATCCGGCGACGGCAGCGTCACGGCGTCGACATCCACCGTGACGCGGACCTCCAGGGGGCGGCCGTTTACGCGCACCCGCAACGTCCCCTCCAACCGCGCCGGCGCGTCAGCCGGCAGATCGGCCGTCAGCCAGAGCGGACGCACGACGCCGTCGAACCGCGTCCGCTCCGGCGTCTCGAGGACGTCGGCCAGCAGAGCCCCCGCCCCGGTCACGTAACGTACGACGCGGACCGTAACCGGTACCCGCACCCCACCCTCTCCCGTCAGCACGCACGGCTCGGCGGTCAGTTCCGCGAAACCCGCCGGCGACTCGGCCAGCACCTGGGCCGAAACGCGCTCGCCCCGCCAACCGCGCAGTCTCACCTCCGGCACGCCCTCCGCCGCGGGCAGGCCCGTCAGACGGTCACGTTCGTACCGCGCCCGGCACGACACCGGAATCAGCCGCACGGGCGCGTCGGCCGGCGCCTCCGGCTGCGCGGACGCGGGCGGTTCGTAAACAGGGTGACGGAGCGGCGCGGCCGAAGCCAGCGCAGCCGCCGATACGGCCAGAGTCAGGAGTGTCGCTTTCATGCCTTCAGACTAGCAAACCGCACGCTCCCTGCCAACCCGCCGCATTTGCCGAATCCCCCGGCATCCGCTATAATGCGCCCCACGTTTTGCCCTGTAGCTCAGTGGATAGAGCCGTGGTTTCCTAAACCATGGGTCGCAGGTTCGATTCCTGTCAGGGCAACCATTCTGCAGACACCCCAAACCCACCCCATATGGATTATCGGCGCGCATGGATTCCATGCGCGCCGTTTTTTGTTTCGGTATGGGAGAATGCTTAAGCCTCGGCGACATCCTGCGTGTCAGCGTCGTCGGCGGTCTCCGCCTTCGCGTCGGGCACCTCCGGATCGGGAGCCTCCGCGACACCGGCGATCGCGTAAATGGCGTCAACGTAGCGCGACGAGTACTCGCGGAAGCGGGCCGCCTCTTCGGGCGTGAAGATATTCTGCGCCTTGCTCTGCACCGCCCGCACGGCCGAAATGACCCGGTCGGCAAAGGCCGCACCGGCGCGCGTGAAGCGCACCGGCCGGCGGCGGCGGTCCTCGGCATTGGGATGACGCACGACAAATCCGCGTTTCGCAAGATCCCTCAGAATGATGGCGACCAGCTGACGCTTGAGCCCAATCATCTTGGCCAGACGGGCCGGTTCGAGTCCGTCCCCGCTCTCATAAATCAGGACCAGCACGGCATACGCGTTGACCGACAGATTCCACTGCCGCATATAGACCGTGAAGGCCTCGTTGAGGCGCCTCCAATACGGCAGGGGCGCATTGCCCCCGGCCCAGTGCACATTCGGTTCCAAAGCCATTTCCCGGCACTCCTTAAATTCCGCAAAGTGCCCGAGGATCCCGCGTATCGCGGAAGACCGGAATTCCGGTCGACATCCTGCCTTATTGCCGCCCGGCCGGACGCCCGACCGTGGCGCAGGCTCACCTGCACGGAGACAGTATACGTAAAAAGTTTTCCCTATGGAAGTCTAAAATCGTGTCTGCGCCCTTTTCCGCCGAATCGTGCTAGAATGCCGCGCGGAATGACGGCAGAAGGGTCTCAGCGTGCGGCACAGGCCATCCGGCAACTCCTCGGCGGAGCGGCCGGGCTCTCCGTCATTCTCCCCTGCCGGAATCTCGCCGGCGTTCTCTCCGTCAATCTGGCGGAGCTGCGCGCCTTCCTCTCGCCTCTGGGCATTCCCTATGAGCTCGTCCCGTCCGACGACGGCAGCGACGACGGCAGCGCGGACATCCTGCGGCGCGAGGCCGAAGTTCACCCCGACACCCGGCCCGTCCTGCTGCCCGATCACGCCGGCAAGGGCGCGGCGCTGCTGCGCGGCGCGGCCGCTGCGCGTTATGGCTGGCTGCTCTTTCTGGACGGCGATCTGGACATCCGGCCCGTCAGTCTGGGGGCTTTCTGCGAGGCGGCGCTGGAGAGCGGGGCCGACGCGGTGCTGGGGAGCAAACGCCATCCGGCCTCACGGGTCCGCTATCCCCTCCATCGCCGTCTGCTGAGCGCGCTCTACCACGGCGCCGTGCGGACGCTCCTGGGATTGCGCGTCGGCGACACCCAGGCCGGCATGAAGCTCATCCGCCGGGAGGCCTTCGCCGAGGCCGCCCCCCGCCTGCTTGTACGGCGCTTTGCCTTCGATTTGGAACTTCTCGCCGCCCTGCGCGCCTGCGGGCGGACCTTTGCCGAGGCCCCGGTCGTCCTCGATTACGGGCGCCGCTGGGGATGCGTCACGCCGCGCATGCTCTGGCAGACCCTGCGCGACACCCTGGCCATCGTCTACCGCGACCGCGTCCTCCACTACTACGCGACGCTTACCCTGCCCCCGCCCGCCGATCCGGCGCGCGGGCCGTTCTTCTCCGTCATCGTCGCCCTGCCGGGCGACAGCGCCGTCCTGCGCAAAACCCTCGCCGGCCTTCAGGCCCAGACCTACCGGCGCTTTGAGGTTCTCCTCCTCCCCGACGATGGTCTCCCGGACCTGCCCGGGGACGGGACAGACCGCCGCGTCCTCCCCACCGGCGCCGTGCGTCCCGCCGAGAAGCGCAATCTCGGGGCCGCCGCCGCCCGCGGCGACATTCTCGCCTTCCTCGACGACGATGCCGCCCCGCGGCCCGACTGGCTCGAGCGTGCCGCGGCCCGGTTCGCGGCCACGCCCGGGCTCGAGGTCCTCGGCGGTCCCGGCGTCACGCCGCCCGACGACCCTCCCGCCGCCCAACTCTCCGGCCTCGTCTTTGCCTCGCTGCTGGTCTCGGGCAACTTCCGCTGCCGCTACTTCGTCGAGGGCATCCTCCGGCGCGTGGAGGACTTCCCCAGCTGCAACCTCTTCGTCACCCGCGGCGCCTTCCGCGCCGTGGGCGGGTTCCGCACGGACTTTTGGCCCGGCGAGGACACCCTGCTCTGCGCCGACCTGCAGCGCGCCGGCCACGCCATCTACTACGATCCGCACGTCACCGTGGAGCACCGCCGCAGGGCCCTCTTCGGCCCCCACCTGCGCCAGGTCGCCCGCTACGCCACCCACCGCGGCTACTTCGCCAGACGGATTGGGCTCAATTCCCGCCGTCTCTCCTATATGCTCCCCAGCCTCTTCCTGGTCGGCCTCGCTCTCGGTCTGCCCGTGGCGCTCCTGATGCCCCTCCTCCTGCCGGTCTACCTCGGCGTCGTGGGGCTCTGGCTGACGCTGACGCTGGGCTTTGCCCTCGTCGACGCCCCGCGTCTTGGCTGGGTGCCGCAGCTCTGGGCCGGCGTCCTGGCCACACACCTCGTCTACGGATGGTGCTTCCTGCGCGGCGTCCTGGCCCGCCGGATGCCGTGCGAAGTCCGCCCCTTTGACCACCGCTGAAGGCCCCCGGCGGGCGGTTATGGTAAACTATCGGGCATGAACAAACCCTTCCCCATCCGTCTGAAACGCCCGCTCGCCGTCTTCGACATCGAATCCACCGGCGTCAGTCCGCGCGCCGACCGCATGATTGAGCTCGCCGTCCTCCGCATCAATCCCGACGGTACCGTCGACGAACGCACCTGGCTCGTCAATCCCACCGTCCGCATCCCCGTCGAATCCATCGCCGTCCACGGCATCACCGACGAAGAAGTGGCGGACTGCCCCACCTTCGCCGACGTCGCCCTTGACATCCTCACCTTCTTCGAGGGGTGCGATCTGGCCGGCTTCAGCGCCGCCTACTTCGACGTCCAGCTGCTCAATGAGGAATTCCTCCGTGCCGGCATCCGGACCTTCCGCCCCGAAGCCCGCGCCATGGTCGACGCCCAGAAGATCTACCACCGCCGCGAACCCCGCGACCTCACCGCCGCCCTGAAGTTCTACTGCGGCCGCGACCTCGGCGAAGACGCCCACGGCGCCCTGGCCGACGCCCGCGCCACCCTGGATGTCATCGTCGGCCAGCTCGAACGTTACCCCGACCTCCCCCGCGACGTCGACGCCCTCGACCGCATGTTCAATCCCGTCGACCCCTTCAATGTCGACCGCGCCGGCCGCTTCCGCTGGTCCGAAGGCGAGGTCATCGTCAACTTCGGCAAGAAGAAGGGCACCAAACTCCGCGACCTCGCCGCCGATTCCCGCGAGGGCCACGCCTTCCTCCGATGGATCACCAAGAGTGACTTCGCCGAGGACACCCGCGCCGTCGCCGAGAACGCCCTCCTCAACATCTTCCCCAAACCCCTTCCGGCCCAGGCCAAACCGGTCTGGCACCGCTGAGAAAGGAACCTCCGTCATGTTCAAACCGCGCAATGTCGATGCCTTCCGCGAGGCCTTCGCCAAGACAGGCTGCTACCGCACCCCGCCCGAGGCCCTCGGCAAACCCCGCAAGAACGGCCTGCTGACCTCGCTCTCCTTCAATCTCCGCGCCCTCCTGCTCGGCTCCATGTACCACGGCGCCCGCTACGCCAAAAAGGGCATCTTCGACAACAACCGCTGGGCCGAATGCGGGTTTCACCTCTTCTGGGAGACCGAACGCCTCGGCACCGAGGTCATTCTTGAGGGCTTCAACAACCTGCGCGGCGCCGGTCCCGTGGTCATTGTCTCCAACCATATGAGCCTCTACGAGACCTTCGTTTTCCCGCCGCTGACGCTCGCCTACGGCGACGCCGCCGTCGTGCTCAAGGAGAGTCTCCTGCGCGTCCCCTTCCTCGGCCGCACCTTCGCCACCCGCAAAGTCATTCCCGTCGGCCGCAAAGACCCCCGTGCCGACCTCAAGCAGGTCCTTGACGAAGGTGAACGTTTCCTCCGCGAGGAAAAGACCTCCGTCATCCTCTATCCCCAGGGCACCCGCCAGCCCTTCTTTGACGTCCACCACTTCAACACCCTGGGCGTCAAGCTCGCCGTCAATGCCGGCGTCCCGATCGTTCCCGTCGCCGGTCAGACCACCTTCCTCGGCGTCGGCCGCTATACCAAGGACTTCGGTCCCGTCGACACCTCCGTCCCCGTGCGCTTCGCCTGCGGTCCCGTCATCCCCGTTACCAAGGCCACCTCCAAGGCCGCTCACGCCCAGTGCATCGACTTCATCGCCTCGAAACTCGAAGAATGGGGCAAAATCCCCGTCAAGCGCTGAGGCCGCCGACCATGCGCCGCCTGACCTTCCTGCTCCTGGCCGTCCTGGGCCTCTGCGCCGGCGCGCAGGCCCAGTTCTCCATGGCCGAACTCTACAAGCCCGTCGCGCTGACCAACACCCTCGGCGAAAAACTTCCGGCCCGCCTCTGGGACCGCCGCGGCGGCAGCACCGATCCGGCTCCCCTCGTCGTCCTCCTCCACGGTTCCGGCGAATGCGGCACCGACAACAGCCGCCAGCTCGGCTTCTTCTCCGCCATCCATAAGCACACCATCCTCGACGACACCCCGGCCCTCTTCCTCATTCCCCAGTGCACCGGCATGAACCCCTGGGTCCGCACCCTCGCCTTCAGGGCCGACTACCGCCAACCCCGCTACCCCTCCCCTGCCCTGCGCACCGTCAAGGAAGCCATCGACAAAATGATTGCCGAGGGCACCGTTGACCCTGACCGCGTCTACATCATCGGCGTCTCCCTCGGCGGCTTCGGCGTCTGGGACGCCATCACCCGCTGGCCCGGCTTCTTCGCCGCAGCCGTCCCCATCTGCGGCGGCGGCCCCTCCTCTCCCGAAGCCCTCGAAAAGGCCGCCCAGAGCAGCATCTGGATCTTTCACGGCGCCAAAGACGCCAATGTCCCCGTCGACTGCGCCCGCCGCATGGTCGACGGCCTCAAAGCCCTCGGCACCCCTCCCCGCTACACCGAGCTGCCCAACGCCGGCCACGCCATCTGGGGCACCGTCCTCAGCGACCCCAAACTCTTCACCTGGCTCTTCGAACAGCGCCGCGGCGACCCCGAATATGACGACGACTCCGGCTTCTTCGGCTACCTCAGGCGCAGCTTTCTCCCCGCCGACTGAGCCTCCCCAAAGCGCCCCGGCAAAAAGCAAGCGGACGGACCCTCGGTCCGCCCGCTTGCTTTTGCCCTCAAAGCTCACTTCCGCGCCGGCTTCGGCAGGGGGACGTCGTCGGGGTATGGGACGGGCTTGCCGTCGGCAAGGCGGAGGGGCATCTGGGCGCGGCGGTCGCGGAGGAGGCGGGCCATGTCGCGGCGGAGACTGTCGACAAGGTCAGGACGGGCGGAGGCGAGGTCATGGGCCTCACCGATGTCGTCGGTGAGGTTGTAGAGCTCGAAGCGCGGGGCGTTGCCGCCGTCATTGTGGTTGTAGATGAGTTTCCAGGGGCCGCGGCGAAGGACCGTGTAGTAGTGATAGATGCGGGGAGCGCCGCCGCCTTCGCCCCATTGGTTGGGGTAGTGCCAGAGGAGGAGCCGGTCGGAGCCGTCGGGATTGACGGTAGCGCGCTCTCCGGTCAGGACGGGGACGAGGCTCTGCCCGTCGAGGACCTGGCGGAGGGGGCCGTCGGGATAGACGCCGGCCGGGGTTTCGGCAAGGCGGTCGGGGGACGGCAGGGGCACGCCGGCCATCCCGAGGATGGTCGGGTAAAAGTCGTCAAGATGGACGGGTTCGGAGCAGACCGTGGCGGGTTTGACCTTGCCGGGCCAGACGACCATCATCGGTTCGCGGATGCCGCCTTCGTAGCAGGAGCCCTTGCCGCCGCGGAGGGGGGCGTTGGCACCCTTCATGCGGGCATTGGCCGAACCGTCGTTGCCGCCGTTGTCGGACATGAAGATGACGATGGTATTGTCGGCGATGCCGCGCTCGTCGAGGAACTTCCGGATGGCGCCAAGGGAATCATCCATGCCCATGATGAGGGCAGCGTAGTTGCGCTCGACTTCATTCCACGGGAGTCCGTCCTTGGGATCGGTGAGGCCGGGGGCGCGTTTGGCGTCCCAAGCCTGTCCGGAGCCCCAGGGGGAGTGGATGGCGTAGTGCGCCATATAGAGATAGAAGGGACGGCCGTCGTGTCGGTCGAGGTGGGCGTCGAGAGCGCGCAGCGCCTGGTCGGTGAGCGCATCGGTCAGGAAGACGTTGCGGTCGTAGTAGCCGTTCTCGTCCAGGCCGGGCACGCCGAAGTGAACCCAAGAGGAGGGATTGTTGCCGTAACGCCGGTCGCCGCGGTAGTTGCTGGGGCCGCCGATTTCGCAGCCGGCGATGTTGACGTCGAATCCGAAGTTGCGCGGGTCGGCGCCCGGGGTGGTCTGGCCGGCGCCCTTGACGGTATTGAAACTGCCGCTGCCCCAGTGGGCTTTGCCGCAGTGGACGGTGTAGTAGCCGTTCTCGCGGAGAAGCTCGGGGAAGGTGAGCGCGTTGGTATAGGGCACCGTCATGCGGTAGGCGACGCGGCTAGCGGGGTCGGTCGGACGGACGAACTTGCCGTCCTCAATGCGCCAGGGCGGCAGGCAGGTCCCGGAGGGTTGGGTGCCGGCGGGCTGGAGGCCGTTGGCGGCCCAGACGGGAGACTTCGTGCCGTTGCCCTGGGTCTTGAGGCGGGCGGCGTCGTCGACGTTGAGCGTCCAGTCGGTGACACGGTGGCGGGCGGCATTCATGCCGCTCATGAGCGAACAGCGCGAGGGCGAACAGATCGGGCACGCGTAGGCGTCGGTGAAGAGCATGCCGTCGCGCGCCATCGCCTCCATGTTGGGCGTGCGGTAGCGGCGGTTGAGCGGCGTCGCCACGGCCTCTCCGCCCTTGTAGAAAAAGGGCAGCGAGGTGTCCTGCCAGCCCATGTCGTCGACAAGGAAGAGGATGATATTGGGGCGGGCAGGCGCCTCTGCTGCGCGAAGCGCGCCCGGCAGCGCTGCGGCCGCCAGGCCACAGCCCATCAGTCTAAGAAAGTCGCGTCTGTTCATGCCTGCAGTATACCACAACGGCGCGGCGGAAAACCGTCACGGCCCCACGCGGCACGTTACGCGTGCCGCACACGCGGATCCTCCGGGCGCATGCCGAGGTCCGCCAAGGTGCGCAGATGCGGGTGCAGGTCGGCGATGTTGCGCGTGATGTGGGCGTCGCTGCCCAGGGAGATCTGCACGCCCTCCTCCAGACAAGCCTCGAAGAAGGCGAGCTCGAAGGGGTTCTGGTGGTGGTTGATCTCGGCCGTAATCCGACGGGCCGCCAGCATCCGGGCCACAGGACGGTAGAGGTGGGTCGGGATCTTGCGGTGATACCACGGGAAGTAGCGGAAGGGATGGGCCAGAATGCGAATCGGATAGCTCAGGAGGCGTTCGACGTCGCGCATCCAGGCGCACTCGAGCTCCGCGTCGGAGGCCGTCTTGGGATCGACGCCCTCGATTTCGTGGACGGCGCCGATGAGATAGTCGAAGGCGCCCTCATCCTGCGGGGCCAGGCAGAGGCGCCCGCCGCCGAAAAGATCGACCTCGAGGCCGAAGCGGACGGCGTTGCCGTACCTGGCGCGGGCCGAGGCGACGAGCTGACGGTAGACCTCCATGCGGCCGCGCAGCGGCGTGGCCCAGATACGGTCGACGAAGTCGGGGTCGGACTGCCAGTAGAACTTGAGCGCGTTGGAGGGGAAGTAGAGGGCAAAGCCGTGTTCGGAGAAACCCTGCATCTCCACGCCGAGACGGAGCGAGAGCGCGGCGGCGGAATCAAAATCGATGCCGCGCCCGCAGTAGGCAAACTGCGTATGGGCGTGCCAGTCGGCGAGGCCGGCGGGAAGCTTCAGCGAGACGGCCTGACCGTCCAGAAAGAAGGTCAGCGGGTCGTCATTGACCGGGGTGTCGCCGATGAAGACGGGGACGCCGGCCATGGCGGCAGCCGAACGCACCGCGTAGTCCTCGAAGGGTATCCGCATCTGCAGCGGCACATCGGGACCGAGGGTAAAGCGGACGAGCTTGACGGCTTTGTCCGCCAACAGCGGTGCCATCGTATCACGCACCGCGCATTCCGTGAAATCAAGCGTATGAATCATACGCGCAGTATAGCACACAGCGCGGCGCGCTGTGTGCGCAGTGAACGCGCAGCTGCGCCGCGCTATTCCTCATAACAAAGTGCACCGAAGCCGGAAGAGAAAATTTCAGAAAAGGGGTTTTTCCTCATTTACCGGACACTCTGCCCTGCAGCGCAGGGATAACATTATGTCACGACAATCAAAAAAAGAGGATATCGCCCAGGAGCGCACAAAGTACGACTGCGCAAACCCCGATTTAGGCTTCGGTGCACGTTCTATCTGACGAATAGCGCGCGGCCCGACGGCCGCGCGGCCCCGGGAGCGTTGCGCATGGCGGCACGCCCTCCCCTCTCCGGTACCTTCAAATAAGTGCCTGTAACGGCATGGCCGGAAAACTACGCCCATGTTTGCCTCAATTGTCGCCCACTTTTACCTCAATTGTCGCCCACTTTTGAGTTGGTTTACGCCCACTTTTGAATTGGTCTGCGGCCTCGTCCGCTCCGCTCCTCACCGCAGCCTCCGAAAGAGAGGGGTAAAAGGAGGGCGAGCGAGGCGCTTGGGGAGAACCGACAGCCGGCGTGCCAACGCTTCAGCTCCGCGCGACAGGAAGCGCATCCGTTCGGCGTGTTTGTGCACGTACCCATCAAAGTACGCCTTCCGCCCCCGGTGTCCGGCAAATGAGGCATAACGCGTGCCCCCGATTTAGGCTTCGGCGCACGGTCTGTTTGACGAATAGCGCCGTTCGCAGTAAGCCACGGCTGCGCCGTTCGTGTCCGGAGGAGAAGACACAAACGGCGAAGCCGTGAGTTCACATCACACAAAAAAGGCCCCGCGTCGCCGCGGGGCTTTTGTGCTCGGCTTAACCGTAGGTGAGGAAGCTGTCGTCCCCCAGCTTGTCGCCGGCCTTCTCCTTGAGGCGCCAGAGCTCCTTGGTGAGCTCTTCGCGGATGGTGGCGTACTTGGGGTCGTTGTAGACGTTGTGGTACTCCTCGGGGTCCTTTTCGAGGTCGAAGAGTTCCCATTCCTTGACGCGGTAGTAGCAGATGAGCTTGAAGCGCTTGGTGCGGACGCCGTAGTGGGCAGGGGTCTGATGTTCGCCGCCCTGAATGAAGTAGCGGTAGTACATGGACTGGGGCCAGTCAGGCGGAGTGCCGGCTTCGGTAATGTTGGGCAGGAAGCTGCGGCCGCGCCAGTTGGCGGGCTGGGGGGCTCCGGCGGCATCGGCGAAGAAGGGGGCGAAGTCGACGTTGGTGATGATGTCATCGTTGGCGAAACCGGGGCGGACGCGGGCGGGCCAGCGGAGGAGGAAGGGCATCTTGAGGGATTCCTCCATCATGAAGCGCTTGTCGTAGAGGCCGTGGTCGCCGAGGAAGAAGCCTTGGTCGGCGGTGTAAATGACGATGGTATTGTCCTCGATGCCCTTTTCCTTCAGGTAGTCGAGCATCTCGCCGACACTGTCGTCGACGCTCTGGACGCAGGCGAGGTAGTCCTGCATATAGCGGAGGTAGGAGAGCTTGATGCGCTCGCGGCGGCGGCGTTCGCGCTCATCGGCGGAGAGCTTGGCGTCGTCGCGGATTTCCTCGGGCCAGCGGCCGTAGGAGCGGCCCTTGCCGAAGGGCTGGTACTGGGTGGGGTCGACGCCGGGGAACTGCCCGCCGTTGCAGAAGTACTCGGAGAGTTTGAGGTCGGTGTCGCCGCCGTCCATCCACTTGCTGTCGAGGCGCATGTGGTGCTCGAGGGTCATGGCGGTCTTGGTGATGGGGGAGGCGCGGCCGACATAATCGTCCAAGAGGGTATTGGGCGGGGGAATGTCGGCGAGGGTAAGGGAACGGAACTTGGCCTTGTACTTATCGCTGGGAATCCAGTTGCGGTGCGGGGCTTTGTGGAGCATCATGACGAAGAAGGGCTTGCCGCTCTCAAGGGCTTCGTCGACGGCGGCCTTGGTAATCTTGGTCATGTTCTCGGTGGCGTATTCACCGGGGAAGCTGACGGTCTGGCTGTTGAAGTTGGCGTTGGAACCGGAGATGTGGCCTTCGAGGGCCTTGGGGCAGTAGCCGGGGCGGGTATAGAAGAAGGGATTCTTGTAGGAGCCCTGGTTGTCATAAATCATCCAACGGTCCCAGTCGGTGTCGCGGATGGCCTGAACGCAGCCGGCGCCGCCGCCCATGTGGACCTTGCCGAGGAGGGCGGTGTAGTAACCGTTTTCGCGGAGGGTGCCGGCGACGGTCTTGATCTTGGGATATTTGTTGTAGTCGACCTGGAAACCCCAGACGCCGTTTTCGGCGCTGTAAAGGCCGGTGAGGATGCAGGCGCGGGAGGGGGTACAGATGGAATTGGTCACGCAGACGTTGCGCATGAGGACACCCTCGTGGGCCAGGCGGTCGATGTGGGGGGTGTAGTTGATGCGTGAGCCGTAGGCGCTGATGGCGTGGGCGGCGTGGTCATCGGACATGATGAAGAGGATGTTGGGGCGCTTGCCTTTGGCGGGGGCGGCCCAGGAGGGCACGGCGGCCGCGGCAGCGGCGGCGGCGAGACCGTAGCCGCAGGAGCGGAGAAATTCACGTCTGTTCATGGAGGGTCCTTTCGAGGTTGCGGGCTACGGCCCGGATTGCGCCCATTATACAGGTTTTGGGGTGCGGATAGGAAGGGCGGCGGCGGACGGGCGCGTCCGCCGCGCCGAATTCAGGCCAGGCGACGGGTACCGGCGGTGACGGAGCAGAGTCCGGCGGAGCCGTCCGCGGTGGTCAGATAGAGACGGAAGGGGTGACGGCCCTTGGCAAGCTTCAGGGCCGCGGTGCGGCCGGCGGCACAGTCGCCGGCCTCGTATTCGAGGATGTGGGCTTCATGTATCCAGAGCTGGCAGCCGCCGGCGCCGACGGCGGAAAAAGCGACGTCGACCGTCTGGGGGACGTCAATCCAGCCGCGCAGGGAGAGGCCAAACGCGGGACGGCCGCCGGTGCGGCCGGCAAGGGCCCCGGGCAGCGCGTCGGCGCTGCGGACCTCAAAGCAATCCTGCGGGAGGAGCGTGCGGAAGTTGGGCACCCAAGGCCAGCGGTCGGCGCCGTCGAGATAGAGGCGCACCTCCACGGGGGGCAGAGGGGTGTCGGCGGTGAGCGAGGGGACGGGGAGGGCGTTGATCCCGTCGGGCGACTGAGCGTAAACGCCGGGGGCGCCGCAGGCCTTCGGCACTTGGGCGGGAGGGATTCGGCAGGCGGCCAAGAGAGCGGTCATCCGACGGAGACGGTCGGCGTGGGCGGGGTCGCCGGCGAGGTCCTCTTTCTGGGAGGGGTCACGGACGACGTCGTAGAGCTCGGCGGTGCCGCGGGCGCCGCGGTTGCGAATCAGGACGTAGTCGCCGTCGCGGACAATCTGCTCGAATCCGAAGTTCTGCCCAGAGCCGCCGTCGGCATATTCGGTGTAGATGCGCATGGGCAGCTGCCTGCCGGAGCCGGTAAGGGTGGGCAGGAGGGAGACGCCGTCGCAGTGAGCAGGCTGAGGCAGGCCGGCCAAGTCGGCCAGAGTGGCCATCCAGGCAGGGAACTGCATGGGGATGTCCGCAGTATGGGCGACGGCATCGGTGACGCCGGGCCAGACAGCCAGGGTGGGCTCGCGGACGCCGCCTTCGTAGCTCCAGCGCTTCATGCCGCGGAGGTGGGCGTTGGAGTCGAGCCCTTTCTCGACCCAGTCGATGCCTTCCCGGGAGAGGGCTTCGCCGGCGGGACCGTTGTCGGAGGTGAAGATGAGGAGGGTGTTGCGGTCGAGGCCGTGGAGCTTCAGGAAGTGGCGGATGTCGGCGATGGCACAGTCAAGGTGGCGGACGGCAGTGGCATAACGGCGCTGGCCCCAGTCGGGATACCCGCGGTATTCGGGGTAGACAAAGGTATTGGCGGTCTCGGCGGTGCCTTTGAAGGGGAGGCGGCCGGCGGCATCTTTGCGGAACGCCGCGCCGCCGCCCCAGACGGCATCGCCGTCGTCAAGGGGCGGATAGGCGGCAGGCGGGACGTGCATGTGGCGGCGGGCCCTGACGGCAGGGTCAAGATTGCCGGCAGCGGTGCCGTGAACGGTCGTGTAGCAGGCGTAGGCAAAGAAAGGGGTATCGGGGGTGCGGCGACGGGCATTGAGGATAAGCTGCTTGAGCTTGGCCGTAAAGAGGTCGGTGTCGTAGCAGAACTGCCCCTCGCTGTTGGCCACCAGACGGCGGTAGTAGGTGCCGTCCGGGTCGCGGGCAAAGGCCTCATAGCCCTTGGCCGGGGCGGAAAGTGCGTCGTAGAGACCGCTCTTCAGGGCGTCGGCCGAGACATTTTCGACGAGGGGCGAACGGGCGTGGCTGTTCCAGTCGCTCTCGTAGTGGTAGTAGGTGTGGCCGTGGAGGTGGGCAGGGTAGCCGTAGGAATAATCAAACCCCGCATCGCATGCCATGGCCCGGCGGGGTTCGCCCCTGCTCTCGTATCCGCCGCCGATACCCCATTTGCCGAGGTGCCAGGTGGCATATCCGGCCTGTTTCATCACGGTGCCGATGGTCATGTGGGCGTCGACGGGCCGGTCAAACATATTGCTGCGCAGATTGCAGTGGCCCTGATGCTTGCCGGTGACCATGGAGGCGCGGGCGGGGGCACAGACAGGCGCCGTCGTATAGGAAGCCGTGAAGCGAACGCCCTCGGCAGCCATGGCATCCAGTGCCGGTGTGTCAATGTGGGGCTTGCCGAGTTTTTCGCGGTCCTTCTGTCCGTAGCAGCCCAGGTCCCCCCACCCCAGGTCGTCGCAGAGAATGAGGATGACATTCGGCCGGGAACCGCTGCTGGCACAGAGAAGTCCGGCCGCCGAATCGCCACCTTCGGGGGCAAGGGCTGAGGTCACTGCACGGGCAACGGAGGGAACGGCGAGGGCGGCCAGACCGGCGGCCTTCATGAAATCACGTCTTTTCATTGGGATTCCTTTCGTGCGGACCCGGCAGGAAGATGATTCCCACCCCGACATCCGGCATACAGGGCAGTATACGCCCGACGCTTCCGCCAAAGGAAGCAAAAAGTACGGCGGCACAAAAAAAGGCAGGTGCGTCGGCACCTGCCCAGAAGCTGGCGGAAAGGGTGGGATTTGAACCCACGGTACCCACGAGGAGTACACAAGATTTCCAGTCTTGCGCCTTCGACCACTCGGCCACCTTTCCAAAAACGGCGCAGATTATAGCACTTGCGTCGGGACGGCGCAAGTGTAAAATTTGCGCCGCGGTACGTCATGAAGGCGGCGGCAGGTTACGAGAACCAAGCGCCCGGAAAGCTGTCCGAGAAGCCCCGACACGGCAGTCTCATGACATCATGCTTCTCGCACTTCCGTAACGGTGACTTCCTGGCGTCCCTCCAGCTCACCCCGCGACGGCGAGGTGAGCGACGGTCCAGAGGGCGTAACGCGCGACCTTGCCGAGGGCCATGAAGAGAAAGAAGCGGGGCCAGGGGTAACGCATGTAGCCGAGGGCAACGGCGAGCGCGTCGCCGACGACAGGGACGAAGACGGCGAAGGCTGCGAGGCCCCCCCAGCGGCCGATACGGCCTTGGAGGCGAAGGACGGCGGCTTCGTCCATGCGGCAGAAGCGGGTGAGCCAGTCGGTCTTGCCGAGACGACCGAGTCCATAGGTGGTGAGGCTGCCGAGGATATTGCCGACGGAAGCGACGGCGACGCAGAGGGTGACGGGGAGGCCCGCCAGCAGCGCGGCGCTCAGCGCCGGCTCCGAGCCGACGGGGAGTACGGTGGCCGCCAGGAAGGCGGCCCAGAAGAGGCCGATGAGGAGGGCAATGGCGGTCATGGCGACAGGGCTATGGACGGGAGACGACGAGGGCCGCGGATAAATCAGGTAGGAGGCGGGTTACCCCGCCGTCCTCCCACACCACCCAGCGTACGGACCCGTACTGGGCGGTTGTC
>CALXSH010000039.1 GCA_944391065.1 uncultured Kiritimatiellota bacterium
GGCCCCGCCGCGGGCTCTCCGCGCTACCGCAGCCGACCGCGCTGAATCCTCTGGCGCGGGGCACCCAGCGGACGGAGCGGCGCCTTTTGGGCCGGCTGCCAAAAGGGATTCTGCCGGCGCGACTCGCGGTAGGCCTCGCGGACCTGGTTGCGCCGGGCGCGATTGTAATAATCCCGCGGCGTCATCGGCCGTTCTCCCCGGCACCCATTGGGCCAAACCCGCACGGGACGGCGGAAGGGGGCATTCTCCTTATAGACAGGCCGCGGCGGATGCCAAACCCCGTTCGGCCCATGGATGACCGGCCCGTAGGGGTCCACCGGCACCGATTCGCTCCGTTTCCGGTCGCGCTTCCCGGGTTTCTTCTCCTCCTCCCCGTCGTCCCAGGGGTTATCGTCCGTCTCATCGACCGAGACGCCGCCCCACGGATCCGAGCCGACCTCGACCCGGTCCGAGAAGGTCGCTCCCGCGACGCCCGCCCACAGCACCGCACACACCGTCATCATACCTGTCAGCATCCTTCTCATCGCCGCACTCCTTTCCGTCGCCATTATACCCCATCGCCGGAACCGGAAGTTCGGGATTTGCTTAAAATCAATGGCTTGTGCTATTGTATGCCTCAGCAATCGGGGGTGACCAGGTCTCGACAGGGTAAGTCTGACCAACGGTTGCGTGCCGGGGATGATCGTTGGCCCCGTAAAACATCGATCAAAACCTAACTGCGAACGATAACTTCGCTTACGCGGCCTAACTTTAACGGCCCGTCGCTGAAGCACCGATGCCTGCTGAGTGCGGAAGCGTCGATTAGCAGGTCCCGCCGCGAACCGACCCTTCGGGAACGCGCGCCTGTACCATCATGAGGGGAAGCGCCCGCTTAAGCCTGCCGACCGGCGTAACGGACGCGAGACAATAGGACGGCTACGCACGTAGAGACTGCTGCAATGCTATCTTGGACGCGGGTTCAATTCCCGCCACCTCCACCAATCTCACACCAAAAAAGGGGGCTCCGGAAGGAGCCCCCTTTTTTCTTTGCTGTGACGCGCGCTGCCGCGTCCGTCGGTGGCACCCCCTGCGGGTGTCCGGGTGGCCCTTACAGGCGCACGGGCGCGAGAATCTTGGAGATCAGATAGACGCCGACGGCAACGCCGATGACCCAGAAGGTATGGATCGCGTTCCAAGACTTCTGAATCGCCTCCATCGACTCCCATTTCACATCCTTAAACGCCGCCTCCGCCACGAAGGCGCACGCCGCCAGGCACGCCACGCCGCAGAGGAGCGCAATCAGATGGTGAAGCAGCAGACCGACCCTGAATGACTTTCCGTCATCACTCATTTTTCACTTCCTTTCCTGTTGGGGGCGTTCTCTCAGCCCCGTGCCTTTAGCATATCACACCACGGGCGCAGGCACAGACCCACCGGCCGCCTTTACGACAAGCCGCAGGCGGGTTCCCCGCGTGACGGAGTTTGCCACCAGGCGAGGAATTCGACGTTGCCTTCGGGACCGAGGAGGGGAGAGCGTTCGCATCCGAGCCACTCCAGGCCAAGCTCCTGGGTGCCGAAGGCGCGGATCTCTTCGACCACACGGCGGCGGACGGCCTCATCGCGGACGACGCCGTGGGGGACGTCCTTGCGGCCGGCTTCGAACTGGGGTTTGATGAGGGAGATAATCTGGCTGCCGGGCGCCAGGCAGGCGGCCATGGGGGGGAGGATGAGCTTCAGGGAGATGAAGGAGACGTCGGTCACGCCGAAGGAGGGGACTTCCGGCAGGTCGGCCGGAGTCATGTAGCGGGCGTTGAACTGTTCCTTGCTCCAGACGCGGGGGTCGGAACGGAGCTTATAGTGGAGCTGGTTGGTGCCGACGTCGACGGAGAGCACGCGGCGGGCGCCGTGCTGGAGCAGGCAGTCGGTGAAACCGCCCGTGGAGGCGCCGACATCCAGGCAGCAGAGCCCCTCGACGTTGAGCGGGAAGCAGTCAAAGGCACCCTGGAGCTTCTCCCCGCCGCGGGAGACGAAGCGGGGTTTGGCCGCGAGGATAATGTCGGCGTCGTCGGGGTAGGTGTGACCGGCCTTCGTGGCCTTCTGGCCGTTGACGGAGACTTCGCCGGCGAGGATGAGGCGCTGGGCGAGTTCGCGCGATTCGGTCAGGCCGCGTTGGACAAGGAGCTGGTCGAGACGGATTTTGGCCATGTCAGTAGCGGTAGGCGGGAAGGGCCGGGGACGATTCGGTGAGGGGCGCGAGGAGGGCGCGGCCGAAGCGTTCCGGAGCCTGCATGAGATAGAGCTGCCATCTCGGCAGGCTGTAGCTGAGGGGCTGAACGACGCGGAGCTTATCGGGTTCGCACCCGAGGTCCTTGGCGATGGCTTCGTCGTAGGTATCCTCATAACCGATCTCGTCGGCCAGGCGGCGGTTGACGGCGTCTTGGGCGTCAAAAATGCGGCCGTCGGCAATCTTGGCGACCTCGTCCTGGCCGAGTTTGCGGTGTTGGGCGACGAGGCCGGCGAAGCGGGTGTGCATCGCGTCGACGACCTGCTTCAGCACGGCCGTGTGGGCAGGATTCTCGGGACGGAGGGGATTGCCCAGGTCCTTGTAGGCGCCGGAAGCGACGGAGGCGTCGCGGATGCCGAGCTTCGCCGTCAGGTCAGCGAGGTTGACGGAGGGGATAATGACGCCGATCGACCCGATCACCGTCGTGGGCTGCAGGCGGATGCGGTCGGCCGGCAGCGCGGCGTAGTAGGCGCCCGAAGCGATGATGCCGCGGCCCTGGACGTAGACGCGGCGGCCCTCTTTGGCTTCGCGGAACCGCATCAGGACGTGGTAGAGTTCGTCGGAGGCGGTGACGGACCCTCCGGGAGAGTCGATGACGAGCAGGATGGCGTCGACGTCGTCGCCGATGGCGCCCTCAATGGCTTCGGTCACGCGGTCGGAGGCGTCGGGGGCGGACCCCCACAGGCCGCCGCTCTCCATGCCGATGACGCCGGAGAGTTCGAGGCGCAGGAGGGTCTTCTCTCCCGTCTCGGCGTCGGCGCCGCGCAGCCAGGCGTAGCCCGAGGCCACAACGGCATTCGCCGCGCTCTGAACCGTCGCCGGTCCGGGCGCAAGCCAAGCGAGCATCATGATAAAAAGGGCCGGCAGCGCAAAGAGGAGAATCACCGAGGTCAGGCAGCCGCCCAGAAAACCGAGCAGGCACCCTCCGCGGCGCTTGGGAGGGGACGGTGGAGACCCGGCGGACGCGCCGCGGCCGGCCGCGGGGGCGGCAGGCGCGGCGGGCATCGCGCAGGTAAAGCCCGGGCGCGTCGTCTGCGGGCTGACCTTGGGCTGAATCGGCGGGATTTTCGGGGAGGGCGGGGTCTGCGCCTCCGCGGAAGGGGTTTGGGCGGGGACGGCATCGGGCCTGGGATCCTGAGTGGGCGTATCGGTGTCCATGGCGATTACTCCTTGTATCCGAGTTCCTTCAGCAGGAAGTGATTTTTAAACCATTTCGGCTCCACGCGCACGTAGGGCGTGATCGTGCAGCCGTCGAGACCGTAGGCCTCGGCGATTTCGGGTTCGGCCGCGCGGCGCATGGCGCGGAGCGTGCGGCCCTTGAGACCGATGACCATGCCCTTCTGGGCGGCCCGGTTGACGAAGATGGTGGCCTCGACGCCCCAGGTATTGTCAGGGCGCTCGTCGATGCGGTCGATGCGCACGCCGAGTTCGTGAGGGACCTCCTGATAGAGACGGCGGATGAGCTTCTCGCGGATGATGTCGGCGATGGCCAGCTTGCGCGGGAAATCGGAGACGATGTCTTCGGGAAAGAGCGGACCGGGCGCTTCGGGGGCGTAACTGTAGAGCAGCTCTTTCAGCGCGTCGCAACCGTCCCCGCGGTCTGCCGAAAGCTCAAGCCACGGCACCGCGTGCGAGGTGCCGGCCTCGGTCTGGATGCGGGCCCAGGCCGCTTTGAAGGGAGCGGGGTCGAATTCCTCGCGGTCGCACTTATTGAGCAGGAAGAAGGTGGGCAGTTCGCTGCGCGCCGCGCGCTTCATCCATCCCTCGTCCTCCATGCGCACGGGGGCGGCCGCGTCGAAGACCACCGCCAGCAGATCGGCGGCCTCGCCCGTACCGCGCGCCATGCGGTTCATCAGCGTGCCGAGTTCGGACTCCGCCTTGTGCAACCCCGGGGTATCCAGAAAGACCAATTGTCCCCGGTCCTCGGAGAGGATGCCGCGGACGCGGTTTCGCGTCGTCTGCTCGACCGGCGATACGATCGACACCTTCTCGCCGACCAGCCGGTTCACCAGCGTCGACTTGCCCGAATTCGTTCTCCCGACCACCGCGATGGTCGCCGCTCTGTAATCATGCGTGTCCATGGGCATATTCTACCAAAGCGCGTAGGCTCTTCCGGGAAGACTTCGGGCACATCGGCCGCCCGCGGCGCGTTTATCCCCAGGACTCCAGGACGCCGCTCAGATTGGCGCGGTAGCCTCCGGCGGTGGCGGGGGTGTGGGCGATCTTCCACTGCACCACGCGCCTGTGAGCGAGGTCGGGGAGGCCGCCGAGAATCTTCCAGTCCGCCTCATGGCCCCGCACGCGGATCCAATGCCGGTCGCCGAGACGGGCGAGGGCCGAGGCGGCTGCGGCGCGGACGCGGCCGTCGGGGTCGTAGAGCGCATCGCCGAGGGCATCCTTCGCCGCGGCGCGGACGGTCGGCTCGGAGGCCAGGGCCTCCAGCGTCCGCACGGCGGCCAGAGCCACCTCGGGCGCGACGCGGAAGGGTTCCACGGGGACCGCGCGCACGGCGCGCAGGAGTCCCGTCACCCTCAGATCGGCGACGGCCGAGAGGACCTCCTCAAGCACGAAACGGTCGGTCGACCCCTTCAGCAGGGCATCGAACAGCGCGTCGCGTTTGGACGCGTCGGCCTCATAGCGCAGAATCCGCGCCGCGCCGCGGGCGACGGCCACGGCCGCCGCTCCGGCGGCCGCCTTGGCGTCCTGAGACCACTCGGCATAACGGAAGTAGCGCTCCGCATCGGGCGGGCAGACCCGCTGACGGGCGTATTCCGTCAGCCGGAAGAGGACGGGGAGCCAATCGTCGTCGGCCCGCAGCGCCGCCTCGCGTCCGGCCTCGCGGAAACGCAGAAAGAAGTCGACATAATCCGGATCGAAACAGTGGCGCAGCGGATCGATGAAGGGCATCGGGGCAGGACGGTCCCCCTCCTGTCCGCCCGTCTCGGTCGGAGCCATCAGGAAGAGGCGCTTCTTCGCACGGCTCATCGCCACGTAGAGCAGACGGGCGTTCTCCTCGTAGGTCCGGGCACCGCCCATGCGCGCGCCGTAACTGGGATATTGGTCCGCGTCGGGCACCAGCACGGTGTCGAACTGCAGGCCCTTCGCTTTGTGCACGGTCGAAACGACGATGCGCTCGTCGCCCAGGAGGAGGTCGGCATTCTTCATCTTTGAGAGCGTCTCCCAATCCTCATAGAGAATGTCGCGGAAGGGACGGGGATCCTTGGCGTAGGCGCGGTCGGTCCACTTCAGGAAAGCCTCCGTGCCCTCGGATATCCGGTCGCCCAGAAAGGCCTCGGCCTCCTGACGGAAGGTCCGCTGCCCCCGGATCCGCAGCCGGAAGTCGGTCAGCGTCGGGGCGAAGCGCCTCCGAAGGGTCTTGAGAAGATCGGCGTGTTCGGCGCGCCAGGCGTCCTGGCTGTCGGCGACACGTTCTCCCTTGCGGGCCAGATGAAGCATCAGTTCGCCCGCCGCCAGCACGTCGTCCAGGGCGTCGTGGCTGTTGGTGCCCGCAAGCTTCAGCTCCTCCAGCAGGTGGCCCAGACGGTAAGAGGTGAGCTTCGGATAAAGTTGCCGCACCAACCGCAGGGTATCGCACATGGCGACCTGCTTCGGGTCAAAGGGCACCCCGTGGCGAGCGCAGCCGTAAATCAGCATCTCGCGGTCAAAACGCAGATTGTGCGCGACGAGGAGCGAATCGGTGCCGAGGAAGTCCAGGAAGGTCCGCAACCCCTCGGCAGGATCCACGCCCTCGGCATCGAGTTTCGCCTGAGAGATATGGTGAACGGCCTCGACGGCAGGCAGGATGGGACGGGTATTCTTCAGAAAGAGATTGAGGCTGCGGCCGGGAACGCCCCTGACGTACTCCGCGGCGGCAAGCTGAATGATATCGTCCGCGCGCGTGTTAAGACCCGTGGTCTCCGTGTCGAAAACCACGATACGCCCCTCGCGGGCAAAACGGGCATAGGCGCGCAGAGGCGATTCGGCGAAGAGGTCATCCCCGCCCAGCAGGTCGCCGGGCACGAGCGACCGCCCAAAGAGCTCTTCGCAGAGGCGCCGTCCCTCACGCATCGTCTCCACGCGCGTGCCGCCGTAGAGCCGAAGCAACCGCGCCCAGCCCGGCCGCGAGAAGGGATTGGCCGTCACCTCGAAAAGGGCCGAGAGATCGCGGAAGTCCGCCGCCTCGGTGAATTCCGTCCCCGAGATGCGGACCACGCCGCCGATGCTCCCCAGCCTGTCAGCCAGGTCGTTGGCCTCGGCATTGGTCTGAACCAGGACCGCGACCCGTTCATCCGGATGGGCCGTCAGCTGTCTCCGGACGAGGGCCTCCGTCGCCGCGGCCAGCGTCTTGGCGCGCTCGGCGCGCTTGGCCATGCGCCGCACCGGATAGGGCACCACACCCAGACAGCCCGCACCCGATTCGTAACGGTGCGGGAAGGGCACAAAGGCAAACCGCGACCGGAGAATCAGGAAGGCGTAGCGGATCAGCAGATCGAGCAGATAGGAGGTCGCGCGGAAGTTGGTGCGGAAGAAGTGGAGGCAACACTTCCCCGCCACCTTCTCAAGCGTCCCGGGCGAGGCGCCCATGAAGGAGAAAATGGACTGCTCATAGTCGCCGAAGAAGACAAAGACCGCGTCCGGCGCCGTCAGCATCCGGATGATGGCCCAGTGCAGGGCGCTCATGTCCTGCACTTCGTCGATCTGCACCCACGTGAACCGTTCCGCGTCCGGCAGCCTGCCGGCCTTCAGGCGCTGCCAGGTCTCAATCATCAGATCGTCGAAATCGAGGACATAGAGGCGTTCCTTTGCCGCGCGGTACTTCTCAAAGAGCCTGGCCGACAGCGCCGGCCACTTCGGGTCGGCGCCGCTCCGCAGCACCGGAGGCAGCGCCGCGGCCCGCTCGGCCAACGTCCTCAGCGCCGGCAGGAAGACCGCCGTCCGACGCGCCGCATCCTGCCCGCGTTCTTCACGGTAGCGCCGATACTCCTCCAGCGCCGCGGCGTCCCCGCTCCCGGCGCAATCCGCCTCCTCCAGCCCCTCCAATTCACGGAAGACCTCATCCAGACAGTCCCCCACCATCTCCCGCATGAAGGACTCATCCATCACCTGGCGGCTCTGCGGCACGCGGCGGCTGCGGAAGAGGAAGGTATGACAGAAGTGATGGATATTGCCGATATCGGGGATTACGGCGTCGGGTCCGGCGGCCTCGCGCACGCGGGCCGACATCTCGGCCGCCGCACGCACCGTAAAGGTGCCGCAGAACATGCGTTTCGGGTCGACGCCTTTCTCCAACGCCCGGATAACCCGCCGCGTCAGCATCTCCGTCTTGCCCGTGCCGGGCGGCGCCAAGACCATATGCCGCCCCGAATCGATCTCCACTACCGCCCGTTGCTCTTCCGTCAGTTCCATGCCGAGTCCTCGCGGCCCCCCGCGGGCCGATGCCCTTATTCTACCAAAGCATACCGTCCGCTCACGGCACCTCTGCGGCAACGGAGCGGATGATGTCGCCGGCGGACATACCGCCGTGCTGCGCAGGCCTGAGGCCCCGCACGCCGACAGGCAAACAAAAAGCCCCGCGTCGCCGCGGGGCCTTTTGTCCAGACGTGCGCGCTGCGTCACTCCTCAAGCAAGCCGTCGGACTGGCCGAGGATCGCATTGCCGTCGACATCGGTCGGCGGGCAACGGTCGAGGTTCCAGCGCAGCCAGTCACCGGCGGTGATGAAGCCGGCGGCCATGGTGAGACCGCGGACGACATCCTGGCGGGCGGTCAGCTTGCGGAGGTCGTCGCCCGGCGTGCGGGCGGTGACGCAGGCAATGTAAGCCGCCTCATCGGTCAGGATCGGTTCGGAAAGGGCGCCGACGGCCGTCTCGGACGCGGCCGCGGTAACGTTCCGGGCCTCGGGAATGTCGGGCTTCTTGGCGTCGTCAAGGACGAAGGTGAAGGGTTCGCCGAGGGTGATGGAGGCGTCGCCGAGAGTCTTGACGGCGTCATCCAGGGAGGTGCCCTTGGCGAGGGCATCGGCGAGCGCCGTACGGAGATTCTCGGCCGCGGTCTTGAGGCGCTTGTCGGCCTCGGCCTCACGGGCCGCCTTCAGGACCTGTTCGCGGACTTCCTCGAAGGGAGCCGTGTGGGGGTCGGTAACCTTGTTCAAGGCGAAGACGTAGACGCGGTCGGTGCCGGAGACGGCATTGACGGGCGTGTACTCGGGATCCATCTCGAAGGCGGCATCAAGCACCGCGGAGGCGTTCTGCAGGGCCGGACGCTGGTCGCGGCGGACGGTGACGGTCTTGACTTCGCCGTATTCGGCGGCGAGGGCAGCGACGGACTTGGCCGAGGCGACGGAGGGCAGAAGGACCTCATTGGCGTGACGGAGGGCATCCTCCAGGGCACGCTCCTCGCGGACCTTGACGATGGCCTTCTCGCGGACCTCCTCGAAGGGCAGGGTGACGGTGTTGCCGTTGGTATCGGTGCCCTTGAAGAATTCGGGATGGTCGTCATGGTACTGCATGGCGTCGAGCTCTTCGACCGTGACCTTCTCGGCGAAGGAGGCGACAGGCACCTCGACGTAGGCAATCTCGCGGGTCTCGGGAACCGCGTAGTCGGCGGCGTGGCCGTCGTACCAGGCGCGGACGGCCGCGTCATCGAGGGTGATCTCCTCGGGCTTGGCGGCGCGCTTGAGCGTGAGCAGGCGGGCCTCGGTGGAATCGTAGCGGGCGGAGAGCTCGAAGTCCTGCTCCATCGGGGAGGCCCAGCCGGCGGCATTCATGACCGCGCAGGCGATCGCCTCGGCAGGGAACCAGACAGCACCGTAGGTGTCCTCGAAGAGTTTCGGGGTCTGGTAGCTGTTGACCGCGAGGAAGGTGCGGTAGGCGTCGGGATTGAAGTTGCCTTCGGGATCGGCGAAGCGGGCCTTGAGGGCTTCCTGCACGCCGCGCTCGGTGAGGGTAAGACCGTTCTCCGCGGCCACGCGGCCGGCGGCGAGAATCTCCCAGCTCATGCGGCGACGGTCCTGCCAGGTGAGCTCACCGTAACGTTCCCCACGGAGCAGATAGGCGAAGAGCTGCGACTGGCGGGGCAGGTAGAAGACATTGGCACCGGTGAGCACGGTGACGGTCTGGCCCGCGTCGTCGGCGGCTTTGGCCTCGATGGTGTCGCCGTCGATGTAGCCTGCCGCCAAGGGCCCGCCGGCCCTGCCGGAGCAAGAGTCCATGACGACAAAGGAGAAGACCATGAGCAAAGCGAGGAAGGCCCACAGCAGCTTGCTGCGGATGAGCTTGGTGAAGTGATAGATGAACATAATCTTAGGGAATCGGAACTGGGGGAATCGCTGATCTTATTCGAGGAAAGCACCTTCCTCGAAGTCAATGGACTCGAGGTCTTCGATGAGGTCCTCGCCGAGGGAGTCGCCGAATTCATTCATGGCGTCGTCAAGGGCTTCCTGTTCGGAGGCGGTCTTGGCTTCTTCCTCGGTCTCTTTTTCGTCTTCTTCCGGATTGGCGGAGGCGAGCATCTTCTCGAGGATGTCGCCGGTCACGTAGAGGTCACCCGTGCGGTTTTCGACGAAGCAGAAATAGTTCTGGGCCTGGCCGTTGGCATAGAGGGTCAGGACGGAGATGGCGTGATTGTCGGAGCCGGCGGGCTTCTCGCGCTTGACGCGGATGCGGGCGCCGGGAGTCAGGCTGAAGGGCGTGACGGTATCGCCGCCGGCCTGGATGTCGACCTTGACTTCGCTGCTGACGCCGACCAGGCAGAAATCGTTGGGCGAACCCTCGATGGAGAAGGCGGAACCATTGGCCATCGGCTGGGTCGTCACACCGGGAGCGGTGCAGACCGCGGAACCCGACTGGGCGCGGAAGACGAGGCCCCCGGGAGCGACGGAACCGTCGGCGGAAGCCGCCTCAAGGTGCAGACGGCAGAGACCGACGATGCGCTCGAAGGTGCCCAGCGGGGTCTTGACGACAAACTGATTGCCCTCGACGCTGCGCTCAACGTAGATGTTGATGTCGCCGTAGTCGACGGTGAGAATGACCTGGCGCCATTCGTCGGCCTGTTCGGCGCGGAAACGCGCGGGACCGCGGACGGAAATGTAAGAGGCGTCGGTGAAATAGAATTTGCAGACGATGCCGGCGGCGACGTCAAAGGTCGACCCGTAGGGGTAGGCCTTGTAGGTGACGGCCTCGGTGGGTTCCTTGCCTTCGGACATCACGAGAACGGTTCCGCTCTCAAGGTCCATCACGCGGACCATGGGGGCAAAGCGGACGGGCTTGACGACCGGGGCAACATCCTGTGCAAACACGGTGCCGGCCGCCAAAACGGCGGTCGCGAGGAGGGGGAGAACGCGGGACTTTCTCATCTTCGGGTTCCTTTCGGATCTCTGCGCAAAATCATCTGGAACATATCGTAACATGCCCACACTGCCGACGCAAGCACAAGAACATACCGCGACGGCAAAAAGAGGTTTTTTTGAGGGGTTTTGCGCGTGAATCGTCCTCAGGCGAGGGCGTCGAGGACCTGAATCCGCCGCGAGAGGGGCAGAATGAGCGTACGGTAGAGCGCCCGGACGCGGCGGGCCGCCTCCTCGCTCCCCCCCGCCGCAGTGACCGCATCGGCCGCCCGGGCGATTACGCCTTGCTCGACCGCTGCATTGAGCAGGGCCGCCGCGACACCGTCCGCGTCGCGCGCGGCGATGGTCTCGGCGAGCCCCGGAAGCGCCTCGGCCCGTTTGGCCCCGATGACGCGCAGCGCAGCGCGAAAACGGTGCTCCAGCAACGTCAGCAGACGTTCGGAGAGCGGCTGACCGGGCAGAAGACGCGCCGCGCAAAAGGCCTCCAGCGCCGCCCGGCGCGCCGCCGCGTCGCCGTCGATGAAGGCGCGCGCCGTCGAGTCGAGCGCTTCGGCAATGTCAGCCGAACGCACCACCGGCCCGTCGGCCTCGCCGTCGGGCAGCGTAAGCTCCGCGAAGCAGGGACCGAGACGGCGGTCCGTCTCGGCAATGAGCGCGCGGAGTTCTGCCAACGTCAGGCAAAGCGCCGGCGTCACGGCGTCGGCCCCCAGCAGCGGATAATGCCCGAGGCACCGTACCTCGCGGGTGACGGGCCGAAGAGCCTCGATCAGCGCCTCAGGCGTCACGCCGCCAGCCAGCGTCGACACTTCCGCCAGAAAGCCGTACTTCCAGCGCTGCCCCGGAATCGGCACACTCTGAATATAGGTAAGGTCGCACCCGCGAAGCGGCGTCAGCATGTCGATCAGCGCTCCCGGGCGATCCTTCACCGTCATATAGAAGAGGGCGTGCGTCGCGGGCAGAAGCTGTTCGCGCGCGCCGGGATGCTCCAGGCGGAGAAAACGTGTCGTGTTGCCGACCGTGTCCTGAATGTCCGCCGCGCGGACCGTCAGCCCCGCATCATGGGCCAGCTCCGGACCGACCACGGCCCCGACCGAGGAATCCCCGGCCGCCATGCGCGCGGCCTGAGCCGTCGAGGCCACCGCCTCGACCTCAATCCCCGGAAAGCGCGACCGCAACGTCGCGCGGCATTGCGCCAGGGCCTCGGCTTTGGAGGCTATCAGGCGCAGCGGCGTGCCGGCATCGCGCGAGGCCAAACAGTGGCGGATCGGGACCGCACAGCAGGTCACCGCTTCCAGCGGGCTGCCGCCGGTCAGAAGATCGACGACTTCGGCTATCGAGCCCCGCGCGGTGTTCTCAAAGGGAACGACCGCCGCGCCGTCGGGATCGGCCGCCGCATGCGCAAAGACCTCCGAAAAATCAGTGCAGGCCGTCAGAATCTCCCCCTGCCGCGCCAGCAGCAGCGCGGCGCGGTGGGAGAAGGTCCCTTCGGGTCCGAGATAGGAAAGCGTCGGCATGGGCGGCATCCCGGGATTTGGGGCCGGTGCCTTAGGCGTGAGCCTGACCGGCCAGGTCGAGCCAGGGCCGGATGGCGGCCATGTACTCGCCGAAGGAGGCCGAGGGAATCTGCTGGGCAGCGTCGGAGAAGGCCTGCTTCGGATTGGGATGGGTCTCGACGAGGAGACCGTCGCAGCCGGCGCCCAGCGCGGCACGCGACAGCGGCACCACCAGCTCAAGCTTGCCGCCGCCGTGCGACGGATCCACCACGATCGGCAGATGCGTCAGACGCTTCGTCGCCGCCATCGCGCCCAGGTCGAGCGTATTGCGCGTAATCGTCTCGTACGTACGGATGCCACGCTCGCAGAGAATGACCTCCTTGCAGCCGTTGGCCATCAGGTACTCGGCGCTCTGCAGCCACTCCTCCACCGTCCCAGCCATGCCGCGCTTGAGAATGACCGGCTTGCCGGCGCGTCCCAGGCACTCAAGCAGATCGTAATTCTGCGAATTGCGCGCGCCCACCTGGAAGACGTCGGTGACGTCCATGAGGCCTTCGATCTGATTCGGGCCGGGCACTTCGGTGATGAAGGCGATGTTGGGGAATTCTTCCTTCACCTTGCGCATCGCGCGGATGCCGTCGTCCTTGAGGCCCTGGAAGTCGTAGGTGGAGGTGCGCGGCTTGTAGACCATCGCGCGGATGACGTTGATGCCCTGCGCGGTCAGGTCGACCACGACCTGACGGAGCTGTTCGTAGCTCTCCACGGCGCACGGGCCGGCCATGACGGGGACGTTGCCGCCGCCGATTTTCGTGCCTTTGATGTCAATGACGGTGTCTTCGGGTTTGAATTCGCGGGAAACGAGTTTGTATTTCTTGCTCACGTGGATGATTTCCTGAACGCAGTCCAGCGTCTCGAGACGGGGGACAATCTGGGGATTGACTTCGCTTCCGATGCAGGCGATCACGGTCTGCTCGGTGCCGACGGTGACGCGGGGCTGATATCGGAGCGAGGAAATCAGATCGCAGATTGACTTCACATCGTCCTGGGTGGCGGTGGGTTTCATCACGATGATCATGGCGTTTGGCTTTCTCTTTTGGGGTTGCTTGTCTTCAAAAAAAAATCGCACATCCTCTCCGAGGCTGCGCGACCGTTCGATCCTTCATCCCTTCGTACTCAATACTCAGCGGACGACTCGGGCGGTGCGCCGGTCGCTAAAGCTAAAGTAAAAGTAGTAAGCGGTGGGTTTCATTGACGCCTAAGGTAGCAAAGCCCTTCCCCTCCGGTCAATAGCTTTTTTGGACTTTTTTCACTTTTCCGGCATCCGCCGCAGGACTCCCCCGAAAGGCGAAGAACGCCGCCTATTCCGCCCCTTTCTCCAGGCATTCCAGAATCCCCGCGGCACGCGCATCGGCAAGCCGGTAAAAGACGCTCTTCCCACGCTTCTCGTCCGACAGGATCCCCGCCTGCTTCAGCACCGCCAGATGCTGACTCACCGTCGCAAACTTCACCCCCACCGCATTGACAAAATCGCACACGCAGTGCTCCCCGTCCGCAAGCTGCTTCACAATCCACAGCCGCGTCGGATGACCCAAAGCCTTCAGCAGCTCGGCCTCCTCCTCATGATCCTCACGCCGGAAAACATCCATCGCCAGCTCCTTTCCGTCAATCAATATTCAGTAATATAGCTGAATGACTAAATACGTGCAACATCGTTTTTCCACGCCCCCGTCACGTCAGTGCGCATCAGCGCGCCTTCAGAGCCAGCGCCAGCAAGGCAATGTCCGCAGGATTCACGCCCGGGATGCCCGCGGCACGCCGGAGCGAATCGGGCCGGATACGCATGAGCTTCTCGCGCGCCTCAAAGCGCAGCCCCCGGACAGACTCATAATCAAAACCGGCAGGGATAAGAAGCCTCTCGTCGCGCTTCAGACGCTCGGCCTGCTCCTTCTCGTGGGCAATGTACCCTTCATACTTCGCGCGCAAGGAAAGCTCTTCCGCCCAGTCCGCCGGCACCTCGGGAACCGGAAGGGAACCGGCGCCGTCACGGTCCAGACGCACGGCCGACGCGGCCGACGCAAAATCAACCCCGTCGCGCGCCAGATACTTCCAGCGGCTGGTACCGTTCCCGTCCAGCCAGGCATTCTTCCAGGCCGTTTCCGAAGCCTCCAGCCAGGCGGATTCGCGCTCCGTCTCCTCCAGCAGCGCGGGAGAGACAATCCCCAGCATTTTTGCCTGGGCATGCAGCCGCAGATGAGCATCGTTCGCACGCAGCAGCAGGCGGCGCTCGGCACGCGACGTGAACATCCGGTAGGGCTCGTCCGTACCCTTCACAATCAGATCGTCCACCATCACCCCGATATACGCCTCATCGCGCGACAGCGTCAGGGGAGGGCGCCCCAGGGCCGCAAGCGCCGCATTGGCGCCCGCCAGAAAACCCTGCGCCGCCGCCTCCTCATATCCCGTCGTGCCGTTGATCTGACCGGCAAAAAAGAGATTGGGCACGTCCTTCAGCGCCAGACGCGCGTCCAGCGCGCGCGGATCGATGCAGTCATACTCAATCGCATACGCCGGCGCCGCCATCTCGGCGTGCTCCAGCCCCGGCACACTCCGCACAAGCCGCAGCTGCACGTCGGCGGGAAGCGAATTCGACAGACCGTTCGGATAACACCACGGGCACGTCCGCCCCTCGGGTTCGAGAATCACATGATGCCCGCCGCGGTCCCCGAACTTCACGATCTTATCCTCAATGCTCGGACAGTAACGCACCCCCTCACCCGAAATCTCCCCGCCGTAAAGCGCCGAAGCCTCCAGATTCTCCCGGATAATCCGATGACTTTCGGGCGTCGTCTCCGTAAAGAAGCACTGCATCTGCCGCGTCTCCGCATCCCGAAGCGCACGCCGCATCGCCGAAAGACCCTCGCCGAAAAACGCGTCCTCCCCGCCGCACGCCGCCGCACCCGTACGCGCATCCAGACAGCCCCGGTAAGTGGCATACCCGTCCAGAAGACGCCACACCGGATCCTCCGTCGGCCGCCCGTCGGCCATCACCGCACCCTTCACCGCCGCATAGGCCGCGCAGCCCGGATACCCGTTCCCCGCAGGGGAGGGCAGAACCGGGGACCCGGAGAAAGCCTCCCCGCGGCCTCCCCCCTCGCGGTCCTGCAGCAGCCGCATCCGGCGCGAAAAGAAAGGCACCGGATCCCGTTCCCCCTCCTGACGCACCGTCGCTCCCCAGTCAACCGTATGATTCCAAATCCGCGGCGGAGTCCCCGTCTTCAGCCGGCGCCATCCCAGATCCCCCGGCAGCCTCCGCAGAGACTCCGGCAAAGCCAGCGCCGGACGCGCGTCACCCGCCCCGTCCCGGCCGCAGTGCCCGACCCAAATGCGCCCTCCGAGCGCCGTGCCCGACGTCAGCACAATCTGACGCCCGTAAATGATTTTTCCACCCCCTGTCCGAACCCCGACAGGAAGCCCCCCGTCCGTCTCCAGCCCGCACGCCGTCGCCTCAATGACCCGCAGCCCCCTCAGGCCCGCCGCCACAGCCGCCAGACGTGCCGAATAGGCCGCCTTGTCGCACTGCACCCGCACCGCACGCACCGCCGGTCCGCGCGACCGGTTCAGCACCCGGTACTGAAGCCCCGTCAGGTCCGCATTGAACCCCATCTCTCCGCCCAGCGCGTCCAGCTCCGCCACCAAATGCGACTTCGCCAAACCGCCCACCGCCGGATTGCACGGCATCAGCCCCAGCGTATCCGCCTGCGACGTCACCAAAACGGTCAGACACCCCATCCGTGCCGCCGCAAACGCCGCCTCGCACCCCGCATGACCCGCCCCCACCACGACCACGTCGGCCGGCGTCCGCGCATCATACACATCCGTCTCTCGGTAATCTTCCCTCATAACCCGCGTATTATAGCATGCGCTCCGCACATCCTCCGCGCGCCTATGCCAACCTCAGGCGCACGGCTTCGGCAGGGCAGAGACCGACCCGCACATCCTCCGCCCATAGCTCTCACCCCCGTACGCATGATTCCTAACCGCAAGCCACCCGCGCATCCTCCGCCCATAGCTCCCTCCCGTACGCATGATTCCTGGCCGCAAGCCACCCGCGCACCTCCCGCGCGCTTACCCCTGAGCAGGGCAGTTCCACGTGGAACATCCCTGTCACACCCTCACCCGACGGCCCCCGACAGCCACGATCCTGGGCTCTTCCCCTGTGCGCAGGCGCCGGCCCCGGCGCCACCAGGACACCCCCACGCGTGTCTCCTGACACAGCGAAAGACACAAAAAGCCGGGTATGGGCGCCTCTCCCGGACTGCCCGTGCCAACATATGTGGCTATCAAGGCAATGATGGGGAAATCGCCCATCCACAACCCCTTTCATAGCGTAGGCCTCTCCCCTCAGAGACGCTTCCCGCGCCTCCGCGATACACCGGGGAGTATCCGTCACGTACCGCAAGGCGGTCTCTCCGCACCCTCCGCGCTTTCACCCACCGCACGCACGATTCCTGGCCGCAAGCCACCCGCGCATCCTCCCGCGCACGGTCATACCTCCGGCTCGGTGACGGGGTCGCCGTCGGCTGGGTCGAGCATCGCGCATCCTCCCGCGCGCTTACCCCTGAGCAGGGCAGTTCCACGTGGAACATCCCTGTCACACCCTCACCCGACGGCCCCCGACAGCCACGATCCTGGGCTCTTCCCCTGTGCGCAGGCGCCGGCCCCGGCGCCCCAAGGACACCGCCACGCTTGTATCCTGGCACAGCGCAAGACACAAAAAACCGGGTATGGGCGCCTCTCCCGGACTTTACCCGTGCCAGCATATGTGGCTATCAAGGCGATGATGGGGAAATCGCCCATCCACAACCCCTTTCATAGCGTAGGCCTCTCCCCTCAGAGATGCTTCCCGCCGCCTCCGCGAAGCACCGGAGAGTATCCGTCACGCGCCGCAAGGCGGTCTCTCCGCACCCTCCGCGGCAGGTATACCGCATGCATAGCTGCACCAAAAGCCCCGCGCTCCAAGGCTCTTCCGCTGTATGGGCCGCCGCCCCCGGCGCCCAAAGAGCCACGGCGATGCTGTGACTCATCCGCTGACCGCCCAATCCTCCGCTGCTGCCTCCCGGCCTTGTTCCACGTGGAACCTTTCTCCCACGCCGTTGCCCGACGGCGCCCGACAAGCTCCGCTCCGGGGCTGTTTCGTTGTGTGCCGGCGCCGGCCCCGGCGCCCCAAGGACACCCCCACGCGTGTATCCTGGCACAGCGCAAGACACAAAAAACCGGGTATGGGCGCCTCTCCCGGACTTTACCCGTGCCAGCATATGTGGCTATCAAGGCGATGATGGGGAAATCGCCCATCCACAACCCCTTTCATAGCGTAGGCCTCTCCCCTCAGAGACGCTTCCCGCCGCCTCCGCGAAGCACCGGAGAGTATCCGCCACGCGCCGCAAGGCGCTCTCTCCGCACCCTCCGCGGCAGGTATACCGCATGCATAGCTGCACCAAAAGCCCCGCGCTCCGGGGCTCTTCCGCTGTATGGGCCGCCGGCCCCGGCGCCCAAAGAGCCACAGCCATGCCGTGGCTCATCCGCTGACCGCTCAATCCTCCGCTGCTCTTCCGGAGCGTTCCACGTGGAACGCTTCAAAGTACGACCGGGAATGCCTCCGTTTACTTCGACAGGCATGGATAATGTCCGCCTGCTGAAGCAATCGTGAGTAGGGGCCCCACTCAGCGGCAGCCGTAATCCATAGGCGTACACTGCATCGGGAATAGGGCGCGAGCCCATGACGTTTTTTTCCAACGCGGACTCAGGTGTCCGCCACTCCCTGCATACGAGCCTCCGTCTCCTTCCGTCTCCTTTTTTGCCCCCGAAAATGGCCTATCGGCGCCGTTTTGAAACATTGCCCACTTTTCATCCGTTTGTCGCCCACTTTTGCCTCAATTGTTGCCCACTTTTACCTCAAAAGTGGGCAACTTTTTTGGGGCTATTGTCAGGGGCTCTTCCGAAGGCGCCAAGAGGCTCTGCCGGTCTCCTCTCTTTCTTTGGCGCGAGCCGTCATGCCGCGCAGTACTTTTCCGCCGTTCCGCCCTCTCATTTTCTTGCCTTCCCCCGCTCTTTCCGTCTGATTGAGTCCCTCCTGCGCCTCATGCTCTCCCTCTATGATCTGGGTGCCCTCCGCAGGATTGGCCTCTCTCCGGCGGCCTTCCTTCCCTTTTCTCACGCTCTTTTCTTCCATCCGATAATATGGCGCTTCCCTTGTCTCCCCGTGTCTTGCGTTTATCCTCTCTTTCCGATTTGCTCTTTTTTGCACCACCTCCTCTCCTTTCACTGCCCATCATGATTCATCGGCATCCCGTCCGCATCCCGCTTTTGGGAGTTATCGACAGCCTCCTTGTTTTTGGAGGCCATTTTTTGGTCTCTGTGGGATACTTATCGACAGATATCGACAGGTTATCGACAGGGTTACCCACAATCGTACGGCATTGTCGCTCCGGCGAGCTCCTCTGAGCCTCCCTGTCAGCGTGAGTCTTTTTGGAATGTACGATGGGCATACGAACGGCGGGCCGGTCGGCCGGTCGATCCTGCGGACGTTCCACCCTGACCTTTCCCGCTCAGATCGCCGTGTTTCACTGCTGAAAGACAGGGAGGCCGGGAACACCGCATACGTGCATACGTGCAATCGCGCGCACAGCAGGTGTGCAGCCACGGTTGCGTCCGTCACGAAGACTGTCATCCACCGCATACGTGCGCGCGCGCAGCAGGTGTGCATCCATCGGCGTCCGAATAGGCCTCCGGATCGACGCCGCATACGTGCGCGCGCGCAGCAGGTGTGCATGGAACCACATTGCCGACGTACCGGAGTCGATCCTCCCACGCGCTATCGCGTGCGTTCATGCGTGCATACGTGTGCGGATGTAACAGCTCAGGATATTCAGTGAAACGCCTACATATCGATCCGTAGGCCTTATCGCGCGTGCGTGACGCGAAGGAGTGGCGTGGGACAGGGCTTTCATTTAGGAAAATGCCTACATGACAGAGGGTGAGCGGATGGTGCATCGGTGAACGGGCGGGAGCACAGGATGCAGTCTATGACCATGCCATGACCAAGGGCAGGGGGGGCGCCGAGGCCGGCGCGGACACACAACGAACAAAGCCGGGGCGGGAGGGGAGCGAGGGGAGGCGAGGGCGCATGAAGGCCGGCGGGCAGGGGGGCGCCGAGGCCGGCGCGGACACACAACGAACCAGGCGGGGCGGGAGGGATGGACGCGGGGATGCGAAGACGGGCAGGGGCCGCGCCGAGGCCGGCGCGGACACACAACGAACCCGGCCGGAGCGGGAGGGGAGCGAGGGGAGGCGAGGGCGCATGGGACGACGGGAGGACGCCAGACGGACGGGGGGCGATAGGCGCG
>CALXSH010000040.1 GCA_944391065.1 uncultured Kiritimatiellota bacterium
CCTTGCACCCCTTCCTGCCTCTGTCGGATGAGTGACCTGCTTGCCCTCCTTTTGACAAGATATATTGCCAGTTTCACACGTGCTGATGCTTGACGCCACGGCCCTCCGCTCCCTCGAAGAGGTCTACGAACACACCCGCGCCCGCGGCGTCACCCTCGTCCTCTCCGGCGTCACCGCCCAGCCCCTCGTTGTCATGGTCCGTTCCGGCTTCCTCGACCGTATCGGCCAGGACAACGTCCACGGACACATCGCGATCGGGCGTGCACGCACCCTGCTGGGAGACGCGCACGCCTGATCGCGCGAACACGGGGCGTCGCCCGCCGTGGTAAACTCACGGCTTCGCCGACTGCGGTAAACCCGGGACTGCAGCCTCTCGTAGCGGGGGGCGCCACGCGCGTGCCGAGAGCTGACCGATAAGGCAGAGCGGATATCCGGGAGAACGCGACAGCGGGGTCCCGTCAAGCCCGCGGAGATACGGGTTTGGTAGACTATGGCCATGGCTACAGCAGGAAAACTGGTCATTGTCGACCTTATGCCCATTCTTTACCGCGGGCACTTTGTCTTTCTTTCCCGGCCGCGGCGCACGGCGACGGGGCTGGTGACGTCGTGCGTGAGTCTCTTCGCTTCGACGCTGGAGCAGATCCTGCGGGATTACGCCCCGACCCATCTGGCCATCGCGATGGAGTGCGACGGGCCGACCTTCCGTCATAAGCTCTACGAACCCTACAAGGCGCAGCGCGAGAAGATGCCGGAGGATATCGCCGCCGGTATCGGGCACGCAACGGAACTGGCCGAGGCCTTGGGCATCCCGGTCATCCGGGCCGAGGGTTACGAGGCCGACGACGTGCTGGGAACGCTCGCCACGCGCGGCGCGGCGGAGGGTTTCGAGGTGCTCATCTCCTCCCCTGACAAGGACCTGGGACAGTTGGTCGGGCCTCACATCCGCCTGTTGCGCACGGGGGAGGACAAACCGTGGGACGAGGAGGCCGTGAAGGCCCACTGGCAGATTCCCTCCCCCACGGCGCTGATTGATTATCTGGCCCTCGCGGGTGACGCGTCGGACAACATTCCGGGCGTGGCGGGGGTCGGCGGCAAGACAGCCGCCAAGTTGGTCCAGACTTACGGCGACACGGAGAATCTCATCGCACACGGAGACGAACTCAAAGGCAAGCTGGGCGAGAACGTGCGGAGCTCCACGGAAACAATCCGACTCTGCAAACAGCTCGTGACCATCGTGCGCGATGTACCGCTGGCCTGCGTGTGGGACGACCTGCGCGTCGTGAAGCCTGACGCGGAGCGCGTGCTGCCTGTGCTGCGCAAGTACGAGCTCAATCGGATGGCCAAACGGCTGGGGTTGGACATAAACGCCCATCCGGCCGAGCCCGTTCAGGGCGACCTCTTCGCGGCCGCGGAGGCAAAGCCCGCCCCGGCGCCGACCGCGGAGCCCGCGGCCGAACCCGAAAAGCCGCTCGACACGCTCGCGACCTTTCCCCACTCCTACACGCTGGTGACCGACGAAGCCGGCCGCCAGGCCCTGGCCCAACGCCTGCTCGGCGCCGCGCTCGTAGCGGTGGACACGGAGACGACCGGCCTCGACCCGCGCCATGACCGCGTGGTCGGGATCTCCTTCGCGGCGGACGTCGGCGAAGCCTGGTATGTGCCGCTGCCCGAGGATCCCGCGGAGGCCCGCGCGGCCGTCGCGCCCTTCCTGCCTCTTTTCGCCTCCGAGACGGTCGCCAAGGTCGGCCACAATCTGAAGTTTGACCGGACGGCCCTCGCCAAGTACGGGGCGGTCTTCGGCGGCATCCAACACGACACGCTTCTGGCCCATTACCTGCTCGACGCCACGGCGCGCCACGACATGGACCATGTCTCCGAAGCGTTGCTGCGCTACACGCCGATTCCCATCTCCAAGCTGATCGGCAACGGCAGGGAAATCAACATGGGCGACCTGCCGCCCGAGGCCATCGGCGACTATGCGGCCGAGGACGCGGACGTCACCCTCCGCCTCTGGCAGGCTCTCGAACCGGCCCTGCGGGAGACACCGGACCTCCACGCGTTGCTCACCGACTGTGAAGAACCCCTCGCGGGCGTCCTCGAACGCATGGAGGCCGTCGGCGTCCGTCTTGACACGGGAGCGCTGCGCGTCTGCCGCACCGAACTCGAACGCGAAATCCTGCAATTGGAAATCGCCATCCGCGACATCACGGGGGCCGGCATCAATCTCGCCTCGCCCAAGCAACTCGGCGAATTCCTCTTCGGCACGCTGCAGCTCGATCCGAGCTTGAAACGTTCGGCGCGCGGGCAATTCCCGACCAACGAAGAGACACTGATGAAGGTGCGCGACCGTCACCCGATCGTGGACATGATTCTCGACTGGCGCGCCTGCGTGAAGCTGAAGAATACCTACATCGACAAACTCCCCGAACACATCGACCCTGAGGACGGACGCATCCATACGACCTTCAACCAGTCCCTGACCGACACGGGCCGTCTCTCATCCTCCAATCCCAACCTGCAGAACATTCCGGTCCGTTCCGACCGCGGCCAGCGCATCCGCGCGGCCTTTGTCTCGCGCGGGCCGGGTTGGAAAGTTCTGTCGGCCGACTACTCCCAAGTCGAACTCCGCCTGATGGCGGCGGCGAGCGGGGACGAGAGCATGATCCGGGCCTTCCGCAATGGGGAGGACATCCACGCGCAGACCGCCTCGGCGGTCTACGGCGTGCCGATTGAGGAGGTCACGCCGCAACAGCGTTCGCGCTGCAAGATGGTTAACTTCGGCATTATCTACGGTATCTCGGCCTTCGGTCTCGCCTCGCGGCTGCGCATTCCGCGCAAGGACGCGCAGAGCCTGATCACGACCTACTTCGAACACTACCCGGCCGTCCGCGCCTACATGGACAGGACGATCGCCGAGGCGCGCGAACAGGGTTACGCCAAGACCCTCTTCGGACGGCGCCGTCCCCTGCCCGACCTTTCGTCGCGCAACGCATCGACCCGTGCCGCGGCGGAGCGTATCGCGATCAATATGCCGATTCAGGGCACAGCAGCCGACATCATCAAGATGGCGATGGTCCGCATCGACCGCGAACTCCGCGCGCGCGGCCTCAAAGCCTCCATGACCCTGCAGATTCACGACGAACTTCTCTTCGACGTCCCGGACGGGGAGCTCGACACCGTCACGGCTCTCGTGCGCGGCGCCATGGAAGGTGTCACACAGCTCTCCGTCCCCCTCGAGGTCTCCGTCGGCGTAGGCGACAACTGGCTCGCCGCGCACTGAAGCCTCTCTTCCCTGAGACTTGCCCGGAATGTCCGCGAAGCGGGCAGAGCGGGAGGGCGACGCCCTTTCGGGGTGTCCCAGGCAACGCTTTGTCACAGGCAGCGCTCCGCGCGCCTGTAAGGCCCTCTCACCGAGGCCTCTCCACAGCCCTGCCCTCAGGGCACAGTCAGGCGGGAGGCGGATTATCCCGCCTTCCTTCAACACCTCCCAGCGTACGGTTCCATACTGGGCGGTTTCGCATAACTCATCCAAGCTTACCTTCGCATCGCCACCCATGCGGATATCTAACTGACGGAGCGACAGAGACCTCCGCCTTTTGGATGGGGCATGAGCCCAACATATCAAAAGGGCGGCCGGAATCCGGCCGCCCTTTTCTCGCCTGCTTCGCGGATCAGGCCTTCTGCTGACGCAGCGCGTGGAGACGCTGCATACGCTCCCCGATATCCTCAAAGCCGATATCGGCGGCATAAACGTCCTTGTAGTAATCAAATGCCTTATCAAGATCGCCGCTCTCCTCGGCAATCTCGCCAAGCAGATAGACGACGCGCTTCTTGAGGTCATCCATGACCTGAAGCTGGGAGTTGGCGGCCTCAAGCTGCATCACGGCCATGTCGCCCTGGCCCTTCATCTTGAAGCAGCAGGCGAGATAGTAGAGAGACTCAAGACGGTTCTTCGGAGACTTCTGGGAGAGCTGGAACTGCGAGATGGCATCGTCGTACGCCTCGTAGGTGTAGTACTTGACGCCGAGGTCGTAGCGCAGGCTCAAGTCGTTCGGATAGTTTTCGACGCGCTGGACGAGGTCGTCGAAGGCGAACTGTTCCTTCTCGACCTCCATGTTGTCGGCCTCCGCCTCCTTGCCGGCAGCGCGGAGGTCAGTGATCTTCTGCTCGTACGACTGGATCTTGGTCGTCGAGATCAGGCGGTCAAGTTCGGGGTCGGAGGGATTGACGGCGTGGGCGCCTTCGAGGGCGCCGAGGGCTTCGTCGTAGCGCTTGTTCTGGGAGTAGACGCGGGCAAGACCGCGGTAGTAATTGATGTTTTTGGGCTCGCGGGCAATCTTTTCCTTGAGTTCGGCAATCATGGCTTCGGCATCGTCACCGGTAACGACGGCCTTGGCCTGACGGTCGAGCTTGGCAGCCTCCTCCTTGTTGCGGATAAGCGCCTGGAATCCGCCCTTCTTGCCGGCATTGGCTTCCCATCCGCCGGCGGTCATCGTGTTCTTGGCATCGGCATCCTTAAGCATCCTCTGGAGATTCAGATCGGAGGGCTTAAGGTTGACAGCCTTCTGGAAGCAGTCACGGGCGCGGTCATAGACGCCGTTCTGCATATAGGTCTTGCCCAGGCGGACCATCAGATCAATGTCGTCAGGGCAGGCCGTGGAAAGGGTTTCCATGGCCGAAAGCATGGCCTCTGGATACTTCGTGCGCTGGGCGACATCGAAGTAGAACTCATTGAACTTCGGAGAGACAGGATTGACATCCAGAACCTCCTCGGCCATGGCCATCGCTTCGTCAGGCTTGTTGTCCTTGATCAGCTTCTGGACCTTGCTCATCTTCATCTGCGCGCCAAGTTCGGCCATCTTCAGGCCGAGGCCGCCCTTCTTCTCGGATCTGAAGATACGGATGCGGGCCTCATGGAAGAGGCGACGGACGTTCTCGGTATGCGGCGCGAGCTGGAGAGCCTGGCGGCACACATCGCAGGCGATTCCGAAACTGCCGCGCTCATAGGCTTTGTAAGCCTTGTCATACATACTCTGCGCCTTGGCACGGCGCTGCAATTCAGCCATTGATTCAGCCATGGGGGAAATCCTTACAATAGTCTTACGATGTGTGAAGCATAGCGCATTTCCGGCGGTTTGTCGAACCGCCCCCGCGCCTTCAGAGCGCGGCGACGAAGCGTGTGACGGTCTCGGCCATGTGGGGTTTGGCCGCTTCGGCCGCGGCGAGGACCTCGGCGTGGGCAAGCCGCTTCGCGGAAATGCCTGCCGCCGCGTTGGTAACGCAGCTCAGGGCCGCCACACGCATGCCGCAGGCATGGGCCACGACGGCCTCCGGCACGGTCGACATGCCGACGGCGTCGGCGCCGAGGAGGCGCCAGGTCCGGATTTCGGCCGGCGTTTCATAGGCCGGCCCGACGGAGAACGCGTAGACGCCGCGCCGCGTCGCGGGCCCGCCCGCGGCCGCCAGCAGGTCGGCGTAGTCCGGATCGTAGACCGCGCTCATGTCGGGGAAGCGCGGTCCCCACCCTTCGCGGAGCGGGCCACGCAGCGGCGAAATGCCGCTGAGATTGATGTGGTCGGTCAGCACCATCAGGGTGCCCGGCGCGAAATCGGGATTGAGGCCGCCGGCGGCATTGGTCAGCAGCAGGCTGCGCACACCCAGGCGGCGAAGGCAGTCGACGGGCCAGACAATCTGATCCATCGGGCAGCCCTCGTACCAATGGCGGCGTCCGCAGAAGGCGGCCACGCGCCTGCCGGCGAGCGTCATCAGCAGCAACTTACCCGCGTGTCCGGCCACGGTACTGGCCCCGTATCCCGGCAGGTCAGCGTACGGCACCTCGGCATGAACCGTCTCAGGCCGCAGCACATCCCCCCACCCCGAGCCCAGAATCAGCCCGCAGTCAATCGGCGCCTCAAAGAAGGCTTCCGGCAGAAAGGTCTTGGGCTCGGGTTCAGGCATGGGCGGGTTCCTTCCCGGCCGCGGCGGGCACGGCAGGGTCCGCGGTGGGTTTCTCCGCGGGAGCAGGAGCGGTCTCAGGCGCCGCTTTGGGGTCCGCTTCGGATTCGGTCTCAGGCGTCATGGAGGCAACCAGCGCGTCGAGTTCCTGAAGCGTGGCGACAATTTCGACGGGCGTGCCGACGGAGACCAGTTCGAAAAGCTTCTCGACGTTCCAGTTGGTCAGGCGGAAGCACCCGCGGGACTCCGGACGGCCGACGGTATTGGGCTTGGGCGAACCGTGGATGCCGTAGCTGGGCAGGGAGAGGCCGATCCAACGGCTGCCGACGGGATTGCGGGGGCCCGCCGGCACGACCATACGGCCGACGGAAGAGTCCTGGCCGTAATTGGATGGGTCGTAGGTGTAGTTCGGGGCCGGCGCCATGGTCACGACCTTCAGGGAGCCCTTGTCGGGACGGTTGGCGCGCTGGCGCGCGATGGAGCAGGGAAAGCGCAGGCAGAGGCGCGGAAGGCCCGTCCCGGCATCCGTCACATAACCGAGCAGCAGACACTCCTCCAGGACGATCACGAGGTGTTCGGGCTTCTCAAGGGCGGCCATACGGACATTGGGCACATTGAGGACGGTGCCCTCAGCCAAGTCATCCGGCCACGTCACGATGGCCGGATTGAGGGTGCGCAGGGTCCTCTCGGAGGTGTGGAAGCGTTCGGCGATGCAGGCGCCGAGGGTATCGTAGCCCATCAGCTTCATCCGGGCGCGCTCGGCCCAGGTCGGCGGCGTCGGGCCGGTCACGAGGGCAACGTCCTCGGCCGTGATGGTGTAGCGGGAGATGGGCTCAGCCATCGTGGCGATCTCGGCGTAGGTCGGCACATCGATCCAGGTCGTCTGCTCGGCGCCACGGGCGGCCTGCCAGGCGGCCAGGGCCTTGCGCGAACCGTTGCCCCAGACGCCGTCGATGACACCGGCCGAGAAGTTGTTGCGGTCGAGGAAAATCTGGAGCATCAGCACCTCCTCGTCATAACCGGCCGGCGGACGGAGGCGATGGGGGCAGTTGGCCACAGGTTCCTGAGGGCCGGCCTCGGGCGCGGCGTCCTCGACCACGGGGCCCTCGTCATCGGTCAGCTTCGGGTCGGCCACGGCCGAGGCGGCCGACACGGCAGCCACAGGCGCGGTCGCGACGGGAGGGAGTGCGGCAGGGGCCGTCTCGGGCACATCCTCCACGACGATCCGGAAGGGTTCTTCGGCAACGACAGCCCCGGTCAGGAGAGCCAGAGCGGCAAACAGCATCGGTTTCATCATCTTCATCAATCTCCGCAGCAGTAAGTGGGAAAATCAGGGGCGGCGCAGGCGGCCGACGGCCTCGATGACCGCGGTGCCGACCTCGCGTTTGGGCATCAGGGGAAGGTCCCGGCGGGTACCGTCAGGGAAGAGGAGGGTAACGCGGTTGGTCTCCGTGGCGAATCCCGCCCCGGGCTGCGTCACATCGTTGGCCACAATCATGTCGAGCCCCTTGTCGCGCATTTTGCGCTGGGCCTCGGCGGTCGGTTCGCCCGTCTCGGCGGCGAAGCCGACAAAGAGGCGGTCACCCTTGAGCGGCAGAACGGTCCGGAGGATATCGGGATTGGGTACCAGCCGCAGCACGCCCGTCATCCGCGCCTTCTTCAGTTTCTCCGGCGAGCAGGTCTCGGGCCGCCAGTCGGCCACGGCGGCGCAGGAGATGTAGACATCGCAGGCGGGCAGTTCGCGCCGCACGGCCTCCAGCATCTCCAGGGCCGTCACGACATCGACGCGCCGGGCGCCCTCCGGCGTCGGCAGGGTGACCGGCCCGGCGATCAGCGTTACCTCATGGCCGGCGGCCAAAGCGGCCGAGGCCAGGGCGAAGCCCATCTTGCCGGTGGAACGGTTGGAAATAAAACGGACCGGATCGAGCGGCTCACGCGTCGGGCCGGCCGTAATCAGTATCTTCACGGACGTCCTCCTTCGGGTTCCGGGCAAAACAGCCCCGGAACCGCCTAACGGCAGCGTGGAGTGTAGCAAAAAGACGCCTCTCCCGCCTCACTCCGTCTCCGGACGGAGCGTTGGGCCGAGTTTCTCCCACGGATAGGCGTGCCAGACGGGTCGGCCAGGATGGATTACGCGGACAGGTTCCGGCCCGCCCGCGGCAAGGGAGCCCGGCACAAACCACTCCGGCTGGCGCGAACGGAAACGGACCACACGCAGTTTCGGGCAGTCGGCGAAGGCCTCGGCGCAGAGATACTCCAGCGTCGAGGGCAGGTCAGCCTCCACCAGATTATGACACCCGCTGAAGGCCCCCTCGGCAATCGTGCTGACACCCTCCGGCACACGGGCCACAGTCAGCGACGCGTTACCGCGGATGACCGTCGTGCCGTCGGCCGTCAGGAGCATCCCACCCTCCTTGCGGAAAGCGCCCCCCAGGGAAACAATGGTGAGTCGGGGGCAGTAGGCAAAGGCAAACTGCCCAATACTGCCGACACGGGGAGGAAGGACGAGCGACTCCAGTGCCGAACAGCCCGCGAAGGCCCGGGGTCCCAACGTCAGCAGGCCACCGGGGAGGTCGACGGATTTCAGCTCGGTCAGTCCGCTGAAGGCCCCGTAAGCCACCTCAGTCACGGTATCGGGCACGACGTACGCCGAGACACGGCCAGGCGCGCGGAGCAGAACCGTTCCGTCCTTGCTCAGCAGGGCGCCCGCGTCATCGCTCCGACAGACGGGATTCTCCGGGGCCACCGCAAAGCGCGCCAAAGGCGTATCGTCGAAGGGCGCGGTGCCAAGGACCGTCACGGAGGCCGGGATCGTCACCTCCCGCAGGTTGGGGCAGCCGGCGAAGGCGACAGGGCCGATCTCCGTCACCGAATCGGGAAAGTCGGCGCGGATGAGATCGGGGCGGTCGGCATAGCCCTCCTTCCCGATGACGTCAGGCCAATCGGGCTGGGGGACCGACCGACAGCCGGCCAGGAGGAGTATCGCCGCGAGGAGGGGAGGGAGGGCAAAGCGGATGCGCATAAGGTTCCTTTCGGCACCATTCTCCCAAATCCGCGGCACCCGTCGGGCGCGGGGTGCAAAAAAAGGCGATGCCGCTGAGATTCAGCGGCATCGCCTTTTCAGGAAGCCAGGACGGCTCAGCGCTTGGCCAGGTACGCGTTGATGGCCTTGGCCGCGCGGCGGCCCTCGCCCATGGCGAGGATGACCGTCGCGGCGCCGAGGACGATGTCACCGCCGGCGAAGACGCCGGGGATAGAGGTGGCCTGCTCGGCATTGACGACGATGTGGCCCTTGCGGTCAATCTCGAGACCGTCGGTGGTCTGCGGGATGAGCGGATTGGAGGCGTTGCCGATGGCAATGATGACCGCGTCGACAGGCAGCGTGTACTCGCTGCCCGCGATCGGCACAGGGCTGCGGCGGCCGGACGCATCGGGTTCGCCGAGCTCGTAGCGAAGGCACTCGACGGCCTTCACGACGCCGTTCTCGTCACCGAGGACACGCTCGATGTTGGAGAGAAAGCGGAAATCAACACCTTCCTCCTCGGCGTGCTCGACCTCTTCGGCACGGGCCGGCATCTCGCTGCGGGAGCGGCGATAAATCAGATAGACCTCGTCGGCGCCGAGGCGGAAGGCCATGCGGGCAGCGTCCATGGCGACATTGCCACCGCCCAGGACGGCAACGCGCTTGGCCGGATAGTACGGCGTGGCGGCCTCGGCCTTGTCATAGGCCTTCATGAGGTTGGCGCGGGTAAGATACTCGTTGGCCGAAAAAACGCCGACAAGCTCTTCGCCGGGAATGCCCATGAAGCGGGGCAGACCGGCACCGGTGCCGATGTAGACGGCATCGTAACCGTCCTTCTCCATCAGGTCACGGAGCTTGCGGGTGCGGCCGACGACAAAATTCGGCTCCACGGTGACGCCCATGGCCTCAAGGCCTTCGATTTCCTTGTTGACGATGGCCTTGGGCAGACGGAATTCGGGGATGCCGTAGACCAGCACGCCGCCGGGCTTCTGAAAGGCTTCGAAGAGGGTCACGGCATGGCCTTCGCGGCGGACGTCGGCGGCCACGGTGATGCCGGAAGGACCGGAACCGATGACGGCGACCTTCTTGCCGGTCTCAGGCTTGACGGTGTTGTCGATCGGGGCTTCCTCGCTGTGGGCACGCTGCCAGTCGGCGACGAAGCGCTCCAGACGGCCGATGGCGACGCTCTGGTTGACGTCCTTGCGGATGACGCCCATCGTGCAGTGCTTCTGGCACTGGCTCTCCTGCGGGCAGACGCGGCCGCAGATGGCAGGGAGAATGCTCGTACGGCGGATCACGGAGAGCGCCTCGGCATAGTTGCCCTGGGCGATCTCATGAATGAAGCCGGGGATATTGATGGAGACGGGGCAATCCTTCATGCAGGGGGCATTCTTGCACTGCAGGCAGCGGGAGGCCTCGACGCGGGCCTGGCTGTCGGTGTAGCCGACGGCGACCTCCTGCATGTTGCGGCGGCGCACGGAGGGTTCCTGCACGGGCATCGGCTGCTGGTCGATGGCCGTGCGTTCCTTGGGGGAGAGGGCGCGCCCGGAGATGCCGGAGAGGATTTCCTGGGCCTTGGCATCAAGGGTTTCGACGGAAACAAAGGACATAACGGGGACCTCCTTACTGATGCTTCTCAACCTGATCGGCCATGCGCAGCAGGTTGCAGTTCTCCTCGCGTTCGCGGGGGACGAAGGAGCGGTTGCGCTGCATGAGGTTGTCGAAGTCGACCTGGTGGGCGTCGAATTCGGGACCGTCGACGCAGACGAAACGGATCTTGCCGCCGACCAGCACGCGGCAGCCGCCGCACATACCGGTGCCGTCAATCATGATCGAATTGAGCGAGGCCACGGTGGGAACGTTGAAGGGCTTGGTCGTCAGCGCGCAGAACTTCATCATGATGGGCGGGCCGATGGTCACGCACTCGGCGATGTCACCGCGTTCGCAGACCTCCTTGAGGGGCTCGGTCACGAGGCCCTTGCGGCCGTAGCTGCCGTCGTCGGTGCAGATGATGAGCTCATCGGCGATCTTGCGCATCTCATCCTCGAGGATGAGAAGGTCCTTGGTGCGGGCGCCCATGATGACAATGACGCGGTTGCCGGCGGCCTTCATGGCCTGGGCGATGGGGTGCATCGGCGCGACGCCGATACCGCCGCCGACGCAGACGACGGTGCCCTTCTTCTCAATCGCGGTCGGACGCCCCAGCGGACCGAGGAAAACGGGAAGCGCGTCGCCGGGATTCATGGCGGCCAGACGCTTGGTGGAATATCCGACGGCCTGGAAGATGATGCGGACATTGCCGGCCTGGGCATCGGCATCGGCGATGGTCAGCGGCACGCGCTCGCCGAACTCGTTGTCGATCTGAAGGATGATGAACTGACCGGCGCGGCGTTCTTCGGCAATCAGCGGGGCATGGATCCACATCGAGTAGACATCGGCGGACAGCTGCTCCTTGGAAACAATCGGAAACATACGTTCTCCTTGATGGTGGGTAAAATCGGGCTGTATTGTAACACAATTGACCCCATGGGGGGCCCGCGTGGAACCTGCAGAAAGGGAGCCCCGGAGAGGGCTCCCTTTCTGCAGGCGGTGCCGCGCGGCGGCGCTTATTCGGCGGCGGCGTCGGTCAGCAGCGGCACGGCGGCAGAGGGGTCGCCGAAGAAGTAGGCCTCCAGCTCCCGCTCCTCGACGGTCCTGGCGTCCCAGGAACCGCAGAGCGAGCGGAAGAGGCGGACCTGTGCGTTGGCGATGTCTCCCTCGCTGATGACGCGCGATTCGTCAAGCGCGAGCATGTAGCGCTGGGCGTCGAGGACGCTGTTGAAATCAATCAGGCCCTCCTGCCACTTGCGGTACGCGACAATGTAGGCGTTGGTCGCGGAGGCCACGGCCTGACGGAGAATCGTCTGGCGGTCGGTCTCCATGCGGTAATCCGAGAGGGCGTCGCGGACCTCGGCGAGGGCCTGAAGGACGGTATCCTCATAGGTGGCCAGGGCGGCACGCTGCTGTTCGGTGCGGATCTGAATGTTGGCGCAGATCTGACCGCCGCGGAAGATCGGCAGGGAGATGCCGGGACCGAAGCGGTAGAGGTGGCTGTCCCAGTCGAAGAGGTCACTGATATGGAGCGACTCCAGGCCGAGGTCACCGGAGATGTAGACGCGCGGATAGTGTTCCGCCTCGGCGCTGCCGAGATAATCCGACGAGGCTTTGAGGAGACGCTCGGCGGCCATCACGTCGGGACGGTGACGGATCGCGTCGGCGGGGATGCCTTCGGAGAGGTCGATCGGATCGGGCTGCGGGATGCCGGAGGGGAGGATGATGACCTCGCCGGTCTCGGCGGGGTTTTTGCGCTCATCGGCCGCCTGGAGCCGCGCGGTCACCTCGGGCGGCAGGGTGCCGGGAGTCACGCCGCAGAGGACCGCGAGGGCGTTCTCGCAGGCCACAATCTGCGTCTGGAGGTTCGGAATCGTCGCCTCGGTGGTGCGCAGGTTGTACTCAGCCTGATAGAAGGGCAGCGCGTCGTCGAGGCCCTGCTCATAACGTTCGCGGGCCTGGTCATAGGTCTCCTGCTGGGTACGGAGGTTGGCCTCCGCCACCGTCAGGCGGGCCTGAAGGGTGCGGAGCTCGAGATAGCGCGTGGCCACCTCGGAGGAGACCGAAATCCATGCCGCGCGGAGGTCGGCCTCGGCCGCTTCGGCCTCGGCGGCCGCGGCGTCGGCCAGGAACTTCGTCTGCCCGAAGAAGTCAATCTCCCACGAGGCGCTGGCTGTCAGGGCGTAATCCGTGTAGCGGTTGCGTCCGGAGAGGCCGTTCTCGGAGGTGCGCGAACGCGTCAGGTCGCCGCCGATGTCGGCGGTCGGCCAGAGGGCGCCCTCCTGATACCGATAGGCGGCGCGGGAGGCCTCAAGATTGGCGCGGGAGGCTTCAAGCGAACGGTTGTTGCGGAAGGCCATGCGGAGCATTTCGTCGAGGGCGGGATCGCCGAAGCGCTGCCACCAGCAGTCCAGCTCGGGGACGGCCTGACCTTCGGGGGCGACATCCGCGTCGGCGGCATCACCGTCGACGGAGGATTCGTTCAGCACATCACGGACATCGGGTTCGGCGTACTGCGGACCCAGGGCCGTGCAGCCGGCCAGCGTCAGCAATGAGACGAGCGTTGCGGTGGATGCGGATTTCACTTGGTTTCCTCCTTGAAAGGCGACTTGCCGACGACGGCATACGCCGTTTCGCGCATCTTGGCGAAGAGCGAGTAAAGCGCGGGAATCATAATCAGGCCGACCGTGGTGGCCGCGAGCATGCCGTAATACACCGTGACGCCGATGTGCTGACGGCTTGCGGAGCCGGCACCCTCGGCATACACCATCGGAAGCACGCCGAGGATGAAGGTCAGAGCCGTCATCAGCACGGCGCGCAGACGTTCGCTGGCACCTTCGCCGGCGGCATCGATAATGCTGAAACCCTGCTCACGGCGCTGGGCGGCGAATTCGACGATCAGAATGGCGCTCTTGGCCGCGAGGGCGACCAGCAGCAGCAGACCGACCTGGGCATAAATGGAGAGCGCGAGCCCCCAGTACATGATCCCGAGGAAGGCGCCCACGCACCCGACCGCGATCGAAGTCATCACCGGCAGCGGCAGCGTCCAGCTCTCATACTGCGCCACCAGGAAGAGGTAGCCGAAGAGAAACGCCGCCAGTACCAGAATGGATGTCTGTCCGGAAGCCGCGGCCTCCTGATAGGAGAGGTCCGTCCACGAGAAGGTAAAGTCCCGCGAGAGCGTGTCCTGGGCCAGACGCGTCACAGCCGCCATGGCCTCACCGGAGGAAAAGCCGCTCTGCGCATCGGCCGTGATTTTCGCGGAGGGGAAGAGATTGTAGCGCGAATACGCACGCGTACCGCCGATCGTCTCCTGCGTCGTCATGGCTCCTACCGGGACCATCGCCCCCGTATTGCTCTTGACGTACAGCCGCCCGATGGCATCCTCCGTGGCACGGTTGGCCCAATCGGACTGTACGATCACCTGGTTCACCTGCGTACCGATGTTGATATCGTTCACGTAGTATGACCCCAAGTAGCTCTGCAGCGCGGAGTAAAGCGAGGAAAGCGGCACCTGATAGGCCTCGGCTTTGACGCGGTCGACCTTCAGATTGATGCGCGGCGTCCCCGACGTATAGGGCGAGAAAGCCTGCGCGATCTCCGGGGCCTGATTCAGCGTGGCCAGGAAGGCCTTCAGATTGCGCTCAATGACTTCGGGATCCGTCGAAGCCGTCGACTGGAACTGGATGCTCATGCCGCCGGAGTTGCCGAGGCCCTGAATGGCCGGAGGCAGCATGGCAAAGCACTTGGCCTCATGATAACGGGACATCCGCTGCATAATCTGCCCGAGGATGGCCCGCGCCGTCTGATCGGCGCCGGGGCGTTCGTCCCACGTCTTCAGCGAGACAATCAGCATGCCCGTGCTTTCGGCACTGCCGGAAATCATGGCCGCGCCGGCAATCGACAGCACATTCTCGACGCCCGGGATTTCGCGGACATCGGCAACCATGCGGTTCAGGAGCTTATCGGTGACCTGACGGTTGGTGCCCTCCCGAAGCGAGACGTCGACGAAGACGACCCCCTGGTCCTCTTCCGGCAGGAAGGTGCCCGGCGTCCGCTCGTAGGAGATCCAGACAGCCAGGAAGGAAATCAGCAGCAGCATCAGCGTCAGCAGACGGCGCGCCGCGAGAAATTTCGCAATGGTCGCATAGCGCTTGCGGACCCAGTCCAGAGCGGCATTAAAATAGGTGAAGGGATCCCAGAGGCGTTTGTGCTCCGAAGGCTTGCCGAGAATCACCGAGCAAATGGCCGGTGAGAGCGTCATGGCATTGACGGTCGAGAAGCAGATCGCCATCGACATCGTAACGGCAAACTGGGAATAAATACGGCCGGTGATGCCGCCGACAAATCCGACCGGCACAAAGATGGCCAGCAGCACCAAGGTGGTGGCGATCAGCGCCCCTGTCACCTCGTGCATGGACAGCAGGGTGGCCGTCTTACGGTCAAGCCCGTTCTTCTGCATATGGTACTGCACGCGTTCGACCACCACGATGGCATCGTCCACGACAGAGCCGATGGCCAAGACGAGTGCAAAGAGCGAAATCGTGTTGATGGTATAGCCAAAAATCAGCAAGCCTGCGAACGTACACAGGAGCGACACCGGGATGGCGCAGAGCGGCACCAGTGTCGCGCGGATATCCTGCAGGAAGACATAGCACACGATAACGACCAAGACGAAGGTCTCAATCAGCGTCCGCACAATCTCCTGAATCGAAATGCGCACGACTTCGGTCGCATCGTAAGCAAATACGTACTCCAAATCACCCGGGAATGTGGGCTCCAGCCGTTCCAGCTCGGCCTTAATGGCGTCGACGGCCTCAACGGCGTTGGTACCGGGCGTCTGGTTCATGCCGATGGAGACGGCCTCCCCGCCGTTGAGCATGCCGTTATGGCTGTAGCTCTGATCGCCGACCTCAACGCGCGCCACATCCCGCAGACGGACCACAGCGCCGTCGGCGGAGGTCCAGACGACGATATCCTCGAACTCTTTGACCGTGCCCAGACGGCCGTCGGTCACGATGGTGTAGCACTCCCGGACATTCGGATCCTGCACCGGCGACGTGCCGACGGAGCCAAGCGCAGCCTGACGGTTCTGCGAATCGATCGCCGAGATCACCGTGGCCGCATCCAGCCCCTGCGCGGCAAGGCGCTGCGGGTCAAGCCAGATACGCATGGCCAGACGGGCACCGTACACATCCACGCCGCCGACACCGTTGATACGCAGCAGCGCGTCGCGGACATTGGTGTAAATGTAGTCAGAGATCTGCTGCTTCGACAGTTCGCCGCTGGGCGAACGGAACGCCACAAAGCCGAGCGTCGAATCCGAACGCGACTCCACCTTGACGCCCTGCTTGGTCACTTCGGCCGGGAGTTTTGCCTCAGCCTGGGCCACGCGGTTCTGCACGCGGACCATGGCCATGTCGCGGTCCGAGCCGACGGCAAAGGTCACCGTCAGCGAATACTGCCCGGAGTCCGTGCAGGACGAGCTCATGTAGAGCATATCCTCCACGCCGTTGATTTCCGATTCGATCGGAATGGCCACCGTATTGGCCAGGTCGACGGCACTGGCACCGGGGTAACTGCAGGAAACGCGCACCGCCGGCGGCGCGACCTCCGGATACTGCTCAATCGGCAACCCGTTGATGGCCACCACGCCGACCAGCGACATCACGATGGCAATCACGACGGCCAGGCGCGGCCGGTTGACGAAAATTCGCGAGAAAATGGATTTGTTCGGCAGGTCGGCAACCGTCTCCAGGACGATTTTCCGCTCCTGCGCCTCGATTTCCTCGAGGGTCATTTGATGATCTCTGGCCATACGCCCTCCTTAGATGCCGGGCTGAACCGTGGGCTCGGCAACCGTCACAGCCGGATTGATGACATTCAGGCTGGCCCCTTCGGAGACATTGACAATGCCGTCCGTGACGACCTCGTCTCCGGCTTCAAGTCCGGAGAGAATGGCCACGTAGCCGCCCTGGGTCGCCCCCAGCTTGACAGTACGGCGGGCAGCCCGGCCGTCTTCGACAAGGTAAACATAATCGCCCGTGGCATTGGTCAGCACCGACGCCGTCGGAACGGCCAAAGCTTTCTGCGGCACCGTCTCGCTCAGCAGCACCGTCACGTAAGCATTGGCCAGCAACTGCTGCGCGGGATTGGCAAAGCTGTAACGGATGGCAACGGAAGCCGTTCCGGCATCCATCTCGTTGCTGATGAAGTCCCGCTGCCCGTCATGCGCATAAATCGATCCGTCGGCCAGACGCAGTTGGGCCCGGATCGTGTCGGCCGGATTGCCCCCCCCCACGCGGCGCTGCCCGTCAAGATACTCGCGGTCGGAGACCGAGAAAACCACGCGGATCGGATCGGTCTGGATGATGCGCGCCAACGTGCCCATCGACGGCGCCACATAGTCGCCCTTCTTCAGCAGACTCGCGCCGATGCGCCCGCTGATCGGTGCCGTGATGCGCGTGTATCCCAGATTGATCTCCGCCGAGCGCAGATCTGCCTCACACTGCGCAATGGCTGCGCGGCATTCGAGCATATTGGCATAGGCCTGATCGACATCGGTCTCCGGAACGGCACGCTTGTCGACCTTGCTCATGCGCTCATAATAACGGTCAGCATTGACGCTGGCAGCCTTGGCCTTCTCCAATGCGGCCTTGGCCTGTGCCACCTTCGCCTCGTAGACCCGCGGGTCGATGACGTAGAGCAGGTCGCCCTCCTTGACCATCGCACCTTCGCGGAAGGCCACTTCGGCAATCGTGCCGTCGACCTGCGCCCGCAAATCCACGGAGGCCACCGGCTCAACGTGTCCGACAAACGACTCCGCGGGGCTCATCTCGCGCACCATGGCCCGCGCCGTCTCGACCGTCACCGGGCGGCTGCGCATCTGCTCGGCCTGGGCCTGGGCGGCTGCGGCCTGCTCTTTGGCCGCCTGCGCGCGCAAATACTGCATGCTGGCGAACCATCCCAACCCAAACGCGACCGCAACCGTAAGCACTACGCCGACGGTGGACGCCACTACGCTCTTGCCGGCCGCTCCGGCCGCCGCTTTGCTTTGATTTTCCATAACTGTCAGTTTCTCCTGATTCCTTGGAGGATGGCATCCAGCCCGGCACGGACCGTCTGGATGAGATCTATCGAACGTTTCTGAAGCCACGCCTCACGGTGCAGCCCAAAAAAAACAGCTCCCAGCAGGGAGGCGACCTGCGCGTCGCTCAGCGGCGTCTCAATCTGCCCATCGGCACGCAGCCTGGCAATGGCCCCCCTGACAGCCTCAAAGCCATCGGCCACCGGGTCTTTCTCAATCCGGCGACGGAAGCGGGCCCGCAGCGTCTCGCTCCAGGTCACCCTGCAGAGCATCAGACGCATAAACCGCCGATAACTGCGGTTAGTGACCATACGCTCGGCCCAAGCCAGAAAAACATCCCGGACAGCGTCGACCGTCGCAGCCTCCGCGAGGCGCTCCAGCGGACGGTAAGCCCGGCACTCACGGACCAGCAATTCGGCCAGGATGTCTTCTTTGCAGCTAAAGTGCCAGAAAATCGCGCCCTTCGTCATGCGCAGGCGGGCAGCGATTTCGTCGCAGGACGTTTCGCTGTAACCTTTTTTGGCAAAGCAAACTAATGCCACGCTGAGAATCCTCTCGCGCGTCTTGTTGTCAGCATGAGCACGGGGACGTTCCATTGCCTGCAGAAATCCTTAACAATTAAAAGACAGCCTTGATTATAGAACAGCCCCAGCCTCCATGCACCGACGATTCCCGGAGCGCCTTGGGTGCAGACAACTTTACGCACCCGCTCGGTATGTATCTTTATGTTACATTTACAATGAATTACAGATGCAGAAACGAAAAAACGTCACATCGCTTCTTCCCGCCGGACACTGCTTCCGTCCGCCACCTTGCCGGCATTCGCTTTTGCCTGAAGCGCCGGGACACAAAAAAGAAAACGCCCGCAATCTCATCGATCGCAGGCGCTCCTTGCACCAAGGCCGTAGCCTTGAAATGGTGCTCGGGGGGGGACTCGAACCCCCACGGATCTCTCCACATGCACCTCAAGCATGCGTGTATGCCATTTCACCACCCGAGCAGCGGTTGAAAACGGGACACATAATACCAAATGCCACACCTCACGACAAGCCCTTTTTTCAAAAAAAACCCCAAGGAAGCGCTGCGTCACTCGCCATCCGAGGTGAGCCTACGGCCTAAGCGCGTAGGCGCACTTAAACCTTCCGAATGAGGGGGTGCAT
>CALXSH010000041.1 GCA_944391065.1 uncultured Kiritimatiellota bacterium
AAGCACTTCTTGCCGAGGAGGGCGTTGCCGCCGTAACCGGAGCCGAAGGACCAGATGGCCTCTTCGCCGGGGTCGGTAAACTGGGTGATGTACTTCTTTTCCATCGGGGCGCAGGGCCACGCGACGTCTTCCTGGCCGGGCTCAAGCGGAGCGCCGACGGAGTGGTAGCACTTGATGTATTCGGCGCCCTTGTTGATGAGGTCGAGGGCGGCGGTGCCCATGCGGGTCATGATGCGCATGTTGCAGACGACGTAGGCCGAGTCGGTGAGTTCGACGCCGAGCTTGGAGAGCGGGGAGCCGATGGGGCCCATGGAGAAGGGGATCACGTAGAGCGTGCGGCCCTTCATGCAGCCCTTGTAAAGGTCCCACATGATCTTCTTCATCTCGGTCGGGTCCATCCAGTTGTTGGTCGGGCCGGCGTTGGCGGGATCCTTGCAGCAGATGTAGGTGCGCTTTTCGACGCGGGCCACGTCGGACTCGTGGGAGCGGACCAAGTAGCAGCCGGGGCGCTTCTTCTCGTCCAGCTTAATCCAGGCGCCGCGGGCAACTTCGGCGGCCGCGAGGCGGTCATACTCTTCCTGGGTACCGTCGCAGACGACGATGTTTGCAGGCGTCGTGTGAGCGGCAAATTCTTCGACCCAAGCCTTCAGCTCAGCATTCTTGATGACATCAAGGGCATTGCTCATGGAATATCTCCGATACGTTAGAGGTACATTGCCTCCGTGACCTGGCCGCGCACCCGCGCTTCCGCCACTTTGGCTGAAACGTCCCCCATTATACAGCGGTCAACCCCTCCCTTGCAACCGCCTTTGCGTAACCCCTCCCGTCCGCAACCCTTTCCCTCCGCGGTCCCTCTTCGGGGAGCCTCACCGTGACTCCGCGCGCGCTCGGCCGAAATCCGGAGCGGCCCACGGCTGCGCTCCTTCCGCTACTCTATAAAGAAGCGGACGATAGAGGGACAGAAACGGGGCTTCAGCCCCTCCTTACCCAGACTTTGCCCAAATGCGACCAAAAACCATATATGGGTCTGACTAAAAACCATATATGGGACTGACTAAAAACCATATATGGGTTGAATATAAACCCATATACCCTTTTGGGTCAAACCCATATATCCTTTTGGGTTCAACCCATATATCCTTCTTGGTATAACCCATATACCCTTTTATATCGGGTCTCGCCCTGAACCGATGTCGGAAGGTGGCGCGGCTTTTTTGGGGAAAGGCGCACGGCGTTTCCGCGGGGTACGGTTTGCACGGATTCGCGGAAAAGCGCATAATAGTCTCACAGTCACGGGACTCCTTCTGTGGCGTGAATAACCCGCCGACGAAGCGTCGGCCCAAACAACAGGAAAGCCAATCATGAAACTCGAAGGTCTTATCGCCGCCCCGCACACGCCGTTCAACGCCGACGGTTCCGTCAATCTCAATCTCATCCCGAAGCAGGTCGAGACGCTGCTCAAGCAGAAGGTTATCGGCGCCTATATCTGCGGCACCACCGGCGAAGGCATCTGCTGCTCGGTTGACGAACGCAAGCAGGTCATGCGCGCCTGGGTCGAGGCGGCCAAGGGCAAGCTCTTTATCATCGCCCACGTCGGCGCCCTCTCGGTTACCGATGCCCGCGAACTGGCCGCCTACGCCCAGGAAATCGGCGTGGACGCCACAAGCATCGTTCCGCCCAACTTTTTCAAGCCCGGCAGCATCGACGCCCTGATCGATTATCTCAATGCGGTCCTCTCCGCGGCTCCGGATCTGCCTTTCTACTACTATCATACCGGCATGTCGGGCGTGAATTTCGACATGGAGCAATTCCTCATCAAGGCCGACGGGAAGATTCCGCAGCTGGCCGGCATCAAGTTCAACTATCCTGACCTCTACATGTACCAGCGCTGCCAGCGTGCCTGCGGCGGCAAGTATGACATCACCTGGGGCATCGACGAATGGTTCGCCGGCGCTCTGGCCTGCGGCGCGAAGTCGGCCATTGGCTCGACCTACAACTACGCCGCCCCGCTCTACTATGGCATCTGGGACGCGTACCGCAATGGCGATCAGGCCGCCGTCGACAAGGGCATGGCCAAGGTCTGTCGCATCGTCGACCTCCTGGTCAAGTACGGCGGCGTGGTCGGCGGCAAGGCCATGATGGCCATCCACGGCCTCGATATGCCGACGGTCCGTCCTCCGCTGACCAACCTCACCGAGGAGCAGCGCAAGGACTGCGCCGACACCGTCGCCGCCATCCTGGCGGAGTAATCCTTTCTTCCCGAGGCCGTGTCCGAAGGGGCACGGCCTTTTTTTGACTTCGGTCATCCGATTTCAACCCTATCCCAAGTTTTAAGGAGACAAGATTATGCTGAGCACCGATCGTCTGCAGCAGCTCGAGACCGTTTATCATGACGGCCTGCTGTGCGATGTCATTCCCTTCTGGATGGAACACGGCCTGGACCGCGAATACGGCGGCATCATGACCGGTGTCGACCGCAAGGGCAACCGCATCGACGACGACAAGGGCGTCTGGCAGCAGGGCCGCTTCGCCTGGACGCTGGGCTTCCTGGCCAACCACGTCGAGAAGCGCCCGGAATGGGTCGCGGCCGCCAAGGGCACGCTCGAATTCCTGCGCAAGTACTGCTACGACCCGAGCGACGGGCGCATGTATTTCCACGTGACCCGCCGCGGCGACCCGATCCGCAAGCGCCGTTACGCCTTTTCCGAGAGCTTCATGTGCATCGCCTGCGGCGAATACGCCCGCCTGACGGGTTCCGAAGAATATGCCGAGCTCGCCCGCAAGACCTACAAGATCTACGGCGACCACGTCGACAATCCGCCGAAGTTCACCGGCATCCGTCCGACCCGCGGCCTGGGCCATCCGATGATCAACATCGTGACCTGCCAGCGCCTGCGCGAGAGCATCGGCTACGAAGAGGCCAATGAGCGCATCGACCGCGCCATCGCCGACATCGTGAAGTACCACATGAAGCCCGAAATCCGCTGCGTGATGGAGACCGTCGCCCCCGACGGCTCGATCATCGACCACATCGACGAGCGCACCCTCAATCCGGGCCACGCCATCGAAGGTGCCTGGTTCATCATGAACGAAGGCAAGATGCGCAACCGCCCCGACTACATCCGCATCGGTCTGGACCTCCTGGACTGGTCGTGGGAGCGCGGCTGGGACAAGGAATACGGCGGCCTCCTCTATTACCGTGACGTCTACAACCACCCCGTCAGCGAATACTGGCAGGACATGAAGTTCTGGTGGCCCCACAACGAGGGCTGCATCGCCACGCTGCTGGCCTACCAGCTCACCGGCGACGAGAAGTACGCCAAGTGGCATACCCTCGTCCACGACTGGACCCACGCCCACTTCCCGGATAAGGAATACGGCGGCTGGTTCGGTTACCTCGCCCGTGACGGCCGCGTATGCTCCGACATCAAGGGCAACCTCTTCAAGGGGTGCTTCCACGTGCCGCGCATGCAGTATGAATGCTGGCAGCTCTGCCGTCAGCTCCTCAAGGACGGCCCGCTGAACCTGGTCTGAACCGTCAGATCAGGACCCGTAGGTGTGAGATGAATGAGCTGATCGCCCGATTCATGGATCCCGCGCTCTTCTGGGAGCTCTTCTGGTACGTCATGGCCGGTGGCTGCGCCACGGTCGTCAGCCAGATCGGCTACTCGGTGCTCTTCCGGAAGTGCTCCTTCGGCAACGTCGCGGCCAAAAGCCTCTCGTGGGCGGGGGCCGCGGCGACGGCCTTCGTGATGCTGCGCTATCTGGCCTTTCCGGATACGGCGACGGGCTTCTGGGAATCGGTCTGGCTCTTCTTCTCCACCCGTATCGGCACGGCGGTCCTGACCGTCGTCCTGCTCTGGCTCATCATCGATCTCTGGCTCCGCTGGGACCTGAAGGACAAGGAACGCGTCCGCCGGGAATACGGCTGGTGGCCCGAGGTCTTCAACCTGGGCGTGACGATCCTGGAGAACGTCATCAATTTCGTCATTGCGAAGTTCTGGGTCTTCTGATCCTCCCGTGCCGACATGAAAAAGGCGGCGGTCCCCATCGGGACCGCCGCTTTTCCGTATCGGGACGGCGCCTCAGCGCATAAGGGCGGCGATTTCGTCCGCGGTGAGTTCGCGGAAGGTGCCGGGCGCCTGATCCTCCAGCAGGAGACCGTCGAGGGCGATTCGCTTCAGGCGCAGGACGCGCAGACCGGCCATTCTGCACATCTCGCGGATCTGTCGGTGGCGGCCCTCGCTCAGGACGAACCGCAGGCGGCCCTCGCCGAAGTCGGTGACGGGCACGGGACGGATGCGGTATCCCTCGATAATGAGGGGACTGCGCAGAATCTCGAGCTGGCCGGCGTCGGGAGCTTTGTCGACGGCGACGTCGTAGACCTTGCGGTGGCCGAACTTCGGATGGGTGAGGCGGTGGATGAGGTCGCCGTCGTTGGAGACGAGGAGGAGCCCCTCGCTCTCCTTGTCGAGACGCCCCACGGGCACCAGACGGAGGTGCAGGGAGCGGAAGGCTTCCAGCACGGTGCGCGCGCCCTGGCCGTCGACGGAGCAGACCTCGCCGACGGGCTTGTGGTAGAGGTAGGTGTGCACGGCCTCGTCATGGTCGGCCAGCGGACGCCCGTCGACCTCGATAGCCGCGTCAGGCGTGACGCGGAAACCCGGTTCGGTCACCGTCTCGCCGCCGACGCGGACGCGTCCGTCGGCGATGAGGGCTGCGGCGCCGCGGCGCGATGCCACGCCGCGCCGGGCGAGGACATTCTGAAGGCGTTCGGAAGTGTCGTCAGGCTGCAGGAAGGAGGGTAGCGCCGTCGGCGCGGCGGTGGCCGCGCCGCGGGCGACCGTGCCGGCCTTGGCCGGCGGCCCCGCGGGCGTCTTGTCCTCGCGCGCCCTGGCGCGGGCATTGTCGGCGCGGCGCGCGCGGATGCCGGGCGCGTAGGCCGGCATCGTCTCCAGCGGCGCCGCGTCCTCGCGGCGCTTGGGTCGGGGACATTCGGCAGGAGCGCGTTTCCCGCCGGGCCGGCGGGAGCCCGGACGGCCGGGACGCGACGGAGGCTCGGCGCGGTCGGCGGGCTTGCCGGATTTGTCCGGCCTGCCGGGACGGTTCGGTCTGCGGGGGCGTTCACTCTCGGCGCGCGCCCACGCGGGGGGCTTCGGACGGCGGAATTTCTCGAAGGCCACGGATGGTCTCTTTCTTGGAGGTTACTTGGTTTCGTTTGCCGCGTCGGCGCGGACGGCGGCGCGCAACGCCTGCCGGAGGCTCTTCAGACCGCGGTCGATGCGGTCGAGACGGATGGCCTCGGTCTGCATCTCCTCGGTCCAGAGGTTGACCTGGACGCCGCGCACGTGACGCGGGGGATTCCAGGTCGGCAGGCGCTTTTGGCTGGCTTCTTGGTCGAGGTAGCAGTGGGAATAAGGGCAGGCCATGTCGTTGGCGCGCGGCACGGCGTCATCGAGCCAGCAGGTCAGCGTGACGTCGGAGACGTCGGCGCCGGTCGAGCCGAGCTCGTTCCACGCGCAGACCTCGCGGCCGCGGCGGCGGACGCTGCCGATGACGGCATTGTAGAAGGCTACGCGCGCCTGGGGATCGCGGCACCCGGGGCAGGCATCCCACGTCCGGGCAGGCACCTCGTCGCAGCCGATGTGAATCGGTGAATTCGGGAAGAGCTCGCAGAGCTCGCCGATGAGCGTGTCGATCATGCGGAGCGTCTCGGGCGATGAGATACAGAGGACGTCGCGGCCCTTGAACCAGGCGCGCGGGTCACGGTTGGTCGGGCAGGCCGTTTCGGGGTAAGCCATCATCATGGAGGCGGAGTGGCCGGGGATATCCATCTCGGGGATGACGGTGAGTCCGGCGGCCTCGGCGGCTTCGCGGATGGTCCGGATGTCCTCGGCGGTGTAGAAGCCTCCGTAACGCTTCAGGCCCTTGGCCTCATGCTCGGGTGTCCAGTACTCCGTCTCGCTCCAGTTCCAGGGTTTGTCGGTCTTGTCGACGCGCCAGGCGCCGACGGCCGTGAGGCGGGGATAGGCCTTGCTTTCAAAGCGCCAGCCCGGACCGTCGGTGAGGTGAATGTGGAGCGTGTTGAGACCATGGGCGGCCACGCGCGGGATGATCTCGTCAACGATTTCGCCGACGGGGATGAAGTGACGGGAGGTGTCGATCAGCAGCGCCCGACGGGACCAGGTCGCGGCCACGCGCGCGTCGGCTTCGGCGTCGGTGAGCGTGACAGCCCTCGTCTCCTCGGCACGAAGGCCCTGGAGGGCAAGGAGCGCGGCGGCCGCGAGAGCCAGGAGGCGGGGAGCGACGCGGGACATTACAGGTGCTCTCCGAGACCGTAGCGTTCGAACACGTAATCGATATCCTTGTCGCCGCGGCCGGAGAGGTTGACCAGAATGGCGCGGCGGGGATGGTCCTTCGCGTAGCGGCAGGCGAAGGCGACGGCGTGGGAGCTCTCGATGGCGGGGATGATGCCCTCGGTGCGGGAGAGTTCGTAGAAGGCGTGCAGCGCCTCCTTGTCGTCGGCGGTGACGTATTCGACGCGGCCGGAGTCGCGGAGGAAGGCGTGTTCTGGGCCGACGCTCTGGTAGTCGAGGCCGGAGGCGCAGGAGTAGACGGGCATCGGGGTGCCGTCGGGATTCTGCAGCGTGTAGCTGCGGAAGCCGTGCAGGATGCCGGGCTTGCCGTAGGTCATCGAGGCGGCGTGATCGCCGGGATTGCCGCCGCGGCCGAGAGGCTCGACGCCGTAGAGGGCGACGTCCTTGTCGTCGAGGAAGCCGCAGAAGATACCGATGGAGTTGGAACCGCCGCCGACGCAGGCCGTGACGGCGTCGGGGAGCTCGCCCGTCATCTCGAGGAACTGCTCGCGGGCCTCGTCGCCGACGACCTTCTGGAAGTCGCGGACCATCATGGGGAAGGGGTGGGGGCCGACGACGGAACCGATGCAGTAGAGGATGTTGTCGGGGTCCTTCAGGTAGGCGTCGAAGGCCGCGTCGACGGCCTCTTTGAGCGTGCGCTGGCCGAAGGTGACGGGAATGACGTTGGCGCCGAGGATCTTCATGCGCAGCACATTGGGGTGCTGCTTGGCGATGTCGACCTCACCCATGTAGATGTCGCAGGGCATGCCGAAGTAGGCGGCCGCGGTGGCCATGGCGACGCCGTGCTGGCCGGCGCCGGTCTCGGCGATGACCTTCTTCTTGCCCATGTAGCGGGCGAGCATGACCTCGCCCATGCAGTGGTTGAGCTTGTGGGCGCCGGAGTGGTTGAGGTCTTCGCGCTTGAGGTAGATGCGCCCGCCGACGCGGTCGCTCAGGTTGCGGCAGTAGTAGACGGGTGTCGGACGGCCTTGGAAGTGCTTGCGGATCTGACGGAGTTCGGTGATGAAGTCATGGGACTTGCTGATGCGGATGTAGGCGTCCGCAATGCGCTTCATCTCGTTCTTGAGCCCGTCGTCGACGAATGCGCCGCCGTAGGGACCGAAGAAACCGTTGTCGTCGGGATAATCTCTGAAATAGGTGCTCATGGGGTAAACTCCTGATAATGAACCGCCGCGGGCGGCAGATAAAACGGGGAATCAGTGCTTTTTGGAGAGCCGCTGGGCGAATTCGCGTGCCGCGGCGAAATAGGCTTCCGCGCCCTTTGAGGAGGGGGCGTAGATGACGACGGGCTGACCGAAGCTCGGGGCCTCGGAGATGCGCACGTTGCGCGGGATGACGGTCCTGTAGACGAGCTTGCCGAAGTGACGGCGGACCTCCTCGACGACGTCGGCCGAGAGGTTGGTGCGCGCGTCAAACATGGTCATCAGGATGCCCTCGATGTGGATGGCGGGGTTGACGCCGTTGTCCCGGAGGCGGTTGACGACTTCGGTAATGACCTTGAGTCCCTCCATAGCGTAATATTCGCACTGCATGGCCACCAGCACCCCGTCGGCCGCCGCCAGGGATGAGGTCATCAGAATGCCCAGCGAGGGCGGGCAGTCAATCAGAATGTAATCGAAGACGTCGGCCGTCAGCACCGGCGCCAGCAGTTCGCGGACCACGCTGAGGTGGTTGTCGCGCCGGGCAATCTCAATCTCGGCGCCGGAGAGATCAAGCTCGGAGGGAATAATGTTGACGCGCTCGATCGGCGTGCCCTGAATGATGTCGCCGATGAAGGTCTGCCCCGTCAGAGCCGCATACAGACTGGTGCCCGGGGTGGGGACCAAGCCGAGACCGCTGGTGGCATTGGCCTGCGGATCCAGGTCAATCACCAGAACCGTTTTTTTCATGGAGGCCAGTGCCGCCGCCAGGTTGACAACCGTGGTCGTCTTGCCGACGCCACCCTTCTGATTCGCTACCGCGATGACCTTCGTCGCTTTCATAATTGGGACCGATTATAACACATCTCCCTCCCATGCCTCCCTGCCCCTTTTTTCCGGCGTTCTTTTTGCCGCTCCGCCGACTTCGGCCCCATTTCGCCCCCAGGGCCCCCCGGCAGCCTGGAGCGCGGCCAAAAGCCTGCCGTACACCGACCGCCAGCGGTCGGACTCTGCCGCATCTCAGGTCCGGCATTGCCGCCCCCCAGGGTCCCGCAAAGGCCAAGCCCGGGTGCGTTTCCGGAAATCCCCGCTGGTCGTTGCCCCCATCCCGCGTCGGCGCTTCCCTGTCCCGCGCTGTCTCTCCGTCGGCACATTCTTCTGGGGAACTCTCCTTCGTGCGGCCGCATCCGGTATCGACGCACAGGAAAGGCGCGCCCCCGGAGCCGCCGCATGCGGGGTGGGGGCCATCCCTCCTCTTCAAGGGTGCGTCATTTAATTGTGCACTTTTCACTACGCGACAGCTCCTGCCGCCGCGGTTGACACCGCCCTGCATCCCGCGCTATACTCCCGCCGTAATCTCTTGTGGCGCAGGTCAGAACGTTCTTTGCGTCGGACGGAAAGGAATGGGTATGGCGGTCTCTTTGGGTTGGATCGGTGCGGCAGGGCTCTCGCTGGGGGCACTGTGGTTGGGATATGGGGCTGATGCCGTGGTGGATGTCCGGGAGAATCCGCCGGTCGTAATTTGTGCGGGGGATTGGTTGCGGGGCTGCGAGCGGACGGAGGACGGTGTTGTGCTGTCGGTCCTGGGGGCACCCGATATCGAGGTCTTCTTTGAGGGTATTCCGGACGATGCCTGTCTGTGGCATGTTATCGGCGGTGGCGCTGAAGGGGAAGAGGTGCTCGCTGTTGGGTTCGGCACGTCGGTGGCGTTGGCGGATTGGCCGAATGCCGAAACGGTCACGTTCCGTTCGCTGCTGGGGAATTCGGTGTGGGGAACGCTTCGGGATGTACGGGTCTCTCCGTTCGGCAACGCTTATCGGAAGAACAGGCAGGTGGGAAATGACTCAAGTGAACCTGTGCCCTCGGCGCAATCCGACAGCCTGGGCGTCGGAGGCTTTGTCGTCGGCGAATCCGGCACAGGTACACTGAGCCTGACGGTTTCGAAAATCTCGAACGAAGCGGCATCCGATGCGACGATGTCTGTGGCCGGACTTACAGCCAAAGTCGGCGAATCCGTGTCGCGTGCGGCGGAGTCGCTTGGGGACGCATTGGTCAACGGAAGTTTTCCTTACGGTCAGAATGCGTTTTCCCTGTCAGTGACGGGTATGCTGAAAGTCCCTTCGGGAAAACAGTTTCGGGCAGGCGCGGATGACACGGCCAGCGTGACGATTGGCGGTGCGACGTCTTCAATCGGGGGAGAGCATGCGTTTGCTTGGGGAAATTGGGCGACGATAGAGAACGGAGGGGTGCTCCCTGTTTCGGCGACCTTCAGTTCGGTTGGGGGGCCTTACGATTTCAGGCTGGAGGGGCTTGATGATTATGAATTCTATGCCGTCAGCGAGGTGATTCCCTACGCCACGCTGGAGGTTTCTCCTGCGGCGGTAGTCGTCCCGTGGGATGAGGAGCCCTTTCAGGGCTCGATCGCTTATGGTCCCAAGGACAGCCGGGTGACCTATTCCGGGCCGATGGGAGGCAACGCGTTTATACAGGTTTCGGCCGATGGATATACGATTAACCGTGAGGCATTCTTTCGGTCCGGCGCGCAACCGGTGACGGCGACCGTCACAGCAACGCAGACGTATGACGGCACGACACGTGAGGATGTCGCTGCGATTTCGTTGCAGGCTGAGCCGACCTCGTTTGTGTTCGATCCCGGGGTCCTCTCCGTCAATAACGCGGGCGCTCTTTCGGTCACCGGGCACGGTGCGCATGAACATGTGCTGCGTTACGAGCTGGCGGCCCCGTCCGGCGGGATTGTCGCCCTGAACGGAAAGACGGCCATGCCCGGGCCCGAGGTCGAGGCCATGCGCGCGCGGTTTATGGGCGAAGGCCTCTCGACCAATGTGACGTGGTCGGTCGAGGTGCCCTGGACGGCCTATTACGGCGATACGGCCGTCGATGCGGGCTCGGCGCCGCTGAAGGTGGAGCTGACGCTGGACTCCAAGACCGAGAATCCCTGCGCGTGTGACTGCGCCGAGGGGACGCAGACGGAGAATGCCTGCGTCTCCTTCGCGCAGGCCTTCGGACGGACCCCGCTGATCGCGGGGATGCCCGTCGGCCGTCTGGCGATTGAGGAGAAAAATCTCTCGGATGCCCTTTTCACGCCGGCCGTGCTGCGCTACGACCACCCGATGATGCGGCGGCTGGATCCCGGGACGCGCAGTGTGACCGATCCGATGGGAAATCTGATTGCCTACGGGGAGGACGGGCTGCCGAAGGGCCTTTCGGTGGCGCGCGACAGCCGCCTGGAAGCCTTCCCCGACGGGACCTTCCGCGAACGCTTCGCGGACCGTTCCGCCGTGGATTATGACGCGGAGGGCGCCGTAACGGCGCTGATCTCTACGGCGGGCGTACGTATCCCCGTCGATGAGCTTGGAATCACCGTCTCCCGCGATCAGAACGGCGACATCTCCGGCATCGCTTCGGAGGCCGACGGGAGCCTGCAGGTCGTCGTCGATTCGCCGACGGCCTACCGCGTGGTCTGGCGCGATACGGAGGGCTCGGAGGTCAAGACTTTCGCCTTCGGCAAGGAGGGCGCGGATACGCTCCTGCTCTTGGACAAAATCTATCCGACCCGCTGGACCTGGGATCCGGCGGCCCATGATTTCACGATGACCCGCGGCGAAGGCGAATCGGCAGCCGTCACGGCCCGCACGGTGACCTACGACGGCGCCTCGGTGAATGTCGCCTATACCGTCTCCTGCGGCGATGCGGTTGCCTCCTCGGAGACGCAGACGCTTGATTCGGCCAACGGCAACGCTCTGGTCGGAAGCACATCCGGCGGACGGACGACGCTCTCCGCCACGCGGGTGACCGAGGGCGACGGACTCGGCCGCACGGCCTCGCGGACGGATGAACTCGGCGCCGTCACCTCCTACACCTACGACGCCGAGGGGCGTGTTCTCACCCGGACGACCGTCGGGGAAAACACGGCCTGCGTGACCTATGTCTATTCGGATGATTCCTTCGACCGCCGCCCCTGGGTCACGACCGAAAGCGTCAACGGCACCGTGACGCGGCAGGCGACCTTTACCGACGCCGAGCTTATGGACGGCGGGCGTGTCGAGACGACGACGGACTGCGGCCTGACGACCGTACGCACGTATTGGCCCGCCGCTTCGGAGAACCGCTTCGAGGCCGGAAAGCTCAGGGGCATCCTGCGGCCCGACGGGCGCCTGACGGTCTGCGCGTACGATGAGGAGACGCTGACGGAGACCGTCACCGAGGGTCTCGCCGACGCAAACGGCAATCTGATCCTCGTCTCCGGCAAATCCACCCGCACGCTGACCGCCTACGATATCCGCGGCAATGCCGTCCGCATCGCCCGCGAAGCCTACATCGGCACCGATTGGGTCCCGCTGACCTGGGAGGAGCGCGCCTACAATGCCGCCCATCGGCATACCGGTTCGGTCTGGTCCGACGGCAAGACCTACGCCTCCGAGTGGAACTGCACCGGCCCTCTCTGGGAGATCGGCACCGACGGCATCCTCACCACCAATACTTACGACTCCCTCAAGCGCCTGGTCTCCGGCACCCGCGAAGGCCCCCACGGCACCCTCACGACGACGCACGTCTATGACGCGGCCGGCCGCGAAGTCCGGACCGTCCGCGGCAGCCTGACCTCGTCGCGGACCTACGACCTGAGCGGGCGTCTGCTCACCGAGACCGACGAACAGGGCCGCGTGACGGCCTATGCCTACCCCGACGCGCAGACTACGGTCGTTACCCTGCCCGGCGGCGGCACCCGCATCACGACGCTCAATGCCGACGGGCGCGTGGCCTCGGTGACCGGAACGGCTGTCACCCCGGAATATCACACCTATGGGCCCAACTGGACCGAAGTCCGCTACGGCACGCCCGACGGAGCCCGCTGGGTCCGCACGGAAACCGACGGCCTCGGCCGCACGCTCCGCGAGATACGCGGCGGCGCCAACGGCAGCACCCTGACGACGGTGCATACCTACAATGACAAAGGCCAGCTCGTCCGCACCGAAAGCACCGGCCAGGCCCCCGTCATCTACACCTATGACGCCTGGGGCGACCGCGTCACGACGCAGGTCGGCGACCGTGAACCCCAGACCCGGACGCAGGCCTACATCCTTGTGGACGGAGAGCCCTGGCTGGAAACCGTCACCTCCGTCGCCGGCCTCGTTCAACGCGTCCGCACCGATGCCGAGGGCGAATGTCAGGTGGCCACGGACGTGCGCGGCAACGAGACCGTCACGGCCATTGAGGAGGAGGGCGCCAGGCGCACCGTCACGACCGCCTTCCCCGGGATTGCCAACCCCTCGGTGGAGGTCTCCGTGGACGGCGTGACGGTCTCGGCCGTGAGCCCCTCCGGGGTCACCTCCTCAGCGACCTACGACGCCTACCTGCGCCCCCTCACCCAGACCGACGGCCGCGGCAATGTGACGACCAATGTTTACGATGATCTTGGGCGTCTTGTCTCCATGACGGACGCCGCCGGGGCCACTACGGCCTATGGTTACGATGACGCCGGCCGGCTTTCCGCCGTCACCAACGCCCTCGGCAACGTGACCGTTTACGGTTATGACCTGCGCGGCAACCGAACCTATGAGGGCGGCTCCGTCTATCCCGTCACCTACGCCTACGACGCCTTCGGGCAGCAGGTGGGCATGACCACCTACCGCGACGAGACCTCCGGCGAGGGCGACACGACGGCGTGGGCCTATGACGAGGCAACCGGTGCCCTGACCGCGAAGACCTACGCCGACGGCCGCGGCGTGACCTATACCCTCACGGATCTCGGACAGCCGGCCACCCGTACCGATGCCCGCGGCATCGTCACGGCCTATGCCTACAATCTCTACGGCGACCTCGTCTCGCAGTCCTATTCCGATGCGACGCCGGCCGTGACCTACGCCTATGACGCACTGGGTCGGCAGACGCAGGCCACCGATGCCGTCGGCACCACCGTCTTCGCCTACAATGCCTACGGCGAGCAGGAAAGCGAGACCGTCTCCGGCCTCTACTCCAAGACCCTCACCCGTCACCGCGATGCCTACGGCCGCGACACCGGTTACAGCCTCGACGGCTCCCGAAAGGTCACCGTGGAATACGACGGGGACACCGGCCGTATCGGCCGCGCGCAGATGGGTGGCGGCTGGATGTCCTGGGACTACCTCCCCGGCACCGACCTCAAATCCTCCCTGACCTATCCCAACGGCGCCACCGCGGCCTGGACCTACGAAGACGACCGCGACCTCCTGACCCGCGTCGCCAACACCGTCAATGGGACCGTCACCTCGCAGTACGACTACACCCATGACCTGCTTGGCCGCCGTGCGGCCATCGCCAAATCCGGCTCCATGATGGCCGCTGCGGAAAACCAGACCTACGGCTACAACACCCGCGACGAACTCATCTCCGGCCAGGGGCTCATCTACGCCTATGACGACATCGGCAACCGGACCGCCGCCGAAGGCCGCACCTACGCCGCCAACAGCCTCAATCAGTACACCGCCATCGACACCTTCGAACCCGAATACGATGCCGACGGCAATCAGACCCGGGTCCTGACCTCCACCGGCGAATGGACCGTGGAGTACAATGCCGAGAACCGCCCCGTCCGCTGGACTCAGGACGGCATCGTCATCACCATGGCCTACGACCGCATGGGCCGGCGCGTGGAGTATCGCGAGACCCGGGACGGCGCTCACTACATGCACGCCAAATACGTCTACGACGGCTACCTCTGCGTGCAGCGCCTCTACGGTGCCACCGGCCGGGTCTACCAGGCCTTTGCCTGGGACCCCACCGAACCCGTCGCCACCCGCCCGCTCATGCTTCAGGTGCCCGACTGGGGCAGCACGCTCTTCTATGCCCACGACGGCAACAAAAACGTCTCCGAGGTCTTCTACTACGCTCTCGGAAACGGCATCGCCGCCCACTACGACTACGCCCCCTTCGGCGCCGTCACCCGCACTTCCCGTGCCACCCGCGTCACCAATCGCGACCTCCTCTCCGAAAACCCCTTCCGCTTCTCCTCGGAAGTCCATGACAACTCTCTCGGGCTCGTCTACTACAACTACCGCCACTACAACCCCAAAGACGGCCGGTGGCTGGGCAGGGACTTAATTAAAGTAAAAAATTATTATGGTTGGTCGCCGTTAGGTTACGATGCCCTCGGCTTGGCGACGCGAGCTCAAATGATGGAACTCCTGAGCTTTTTCCTTGGATGCGCAAACAATCCCGATCTTACAGGCCGTGTAAGAAGAAAATACTCCGAATCAGTTGACGTCCTGATGAACAAGTTGGTTAGTCGGAATTGCAAAGACTCCTACACAGAATGGCTAGAGGGTGTAAAAGCAATGTTGGACAATACAAAAAGACTGGCGAACAAATTGGATATGATGACTGAAACAGAGACGGATGACCAGGATTTGGATGTGTTGTACGAAGCGTTGGATGCGGCGGATGAGATTATAGAGGTACTGTCTGTGATTAATGCGGCCACAGGAGATATGTCCTCAAAGGACGCTGCAGAAGTGCTGAATTTCTTCATTGATGTGACAGCCGCAGGTCAGTTAGGCGGCCACGCAAGCGGCTATTTTGGATACTTGAAGACTGGCGTAGACTTATCACTGAACATGGTTGCCGCCATTGACGAAACGCTCACACAACAAATCCTATCGGTTATTAAGGGAAGTATGAACCGTTGTCCGTGCCTGGATGCTCTGGCCGGGCTGTCCATGCTGAAAGGAGAGCTGCGGGAAATCGGGACAATTTTCAATGCAGTCGGGAGGTAAGAGGAGGTGAAACAGATTATCGTTATAGTCCTACTCTTCTGCGGAGAATCCGTACTCGTCGCGGAGGAGTTGTTTCCGAGACTTTCGCATGCGTTGCTCCCGATTACGACGCCGTTTTGCGTCTCGGTCAATCGCTATGGCGTACGGGAGGTCTCCTGTGGCCCGTATGTTTATCCTCCGTTGTTTTGGAGTGGTTTGGATACCGGAGTGGCTGTACGAAAAAAAGACGGGGTTTTTGTTTTTCTGTCCAGAGACGGGAAAGAACTGTTTGAAATTCCCCCTGAATGGAATCCTTCGGGATTTCCCTGGGCGATGATGAGGAACGCGTCCGAAGGGCATTTTATCTGCCGGAATAAAAAAGCGGGTGGCTCCGGTGACGGACGATCTTTTTTCTTTGTCAATCATCGGGGAGAACGCAGTCGGGTCTATGACGAGGTACGAGCGATGTGGAATACGGATTTCGTTAATGGGTTGGCGGTGGTTGTACGGGACGGAACGTATTTTCTGCTGGACCACGATTACCGTGAGACCGCGGTCTGCGCACAGAGCGATGGGGTGCTGTACCCGTTTTTCTCCGGTCCGTATGCTGTGCTTCATCTTCGGTCCCGGGCGTTGCCTTCACGTGACGCCTCCCAAGCATATGGAGAGATGGCCGTCGTCGACCGAGGAGGTCAGATTGTCTTTCGAGCCGCTCTTGCCGCGGAGGAACCCGCGTTTCGCCTGATGCGGCTGGCTTCTTCCAAAGGGTGCCTCGTGCCTGTCGTTGAAAACGGCCGGCAGGGCTATCGTTACTATCTGTTGACGGAAAAACGCTTCGCGGATGGATTCTTTTGCACGTATGTCGCGGAGGAAGGGTTCCACGATGATGCCGTGTTTGTTGAAACTGAGATGGGCACCGCTATTTTAACCGCCGACGGTCATTGGACAGTCCTTGGGGGGCAGTATCTCCGGCCCAGCGCCGACGCTTGGCCCCTTCAGCTTTATTTTCATTATGGACTGGCCTGTTTGCAGCGGACGGATGGAACACAGTGTTTCGTCAACAAACGGGGAGATGTTGTCCGTGAGGTCGATCCGAAATATCACGTGACGCCGGAGCCGGATTTTCCTCTGTGGCGTCTTTATCACAGATCGGATGAAACCGGTCTGTATCTGGACAGAGAGTTGAATCCGATAGTTCATTTGGATGGCTCGCCCGTTTTGTCCGGCCTCTCGCGTCCTTATGACGAATATTCTGTTCGGAAGAGCGATGTGGTGGAACGGGGAGGCGCACTGTCTACAGAGTGTAATGGGGGCGTCGGGTCCTCCTCGGCAGGCGGACGAGAGTGAAGGCGACAATCGTGTGTATGCGGGGAACGCGGCTGTGCTACGGCTTTTGCCGGAGCTCCAAGCCCTGTGCTCGGGATTTAAACGGACTGGCCGTCACCCGCACCGCCAAGGCCACCTCCGTCGCCCGCGACATCCTCTCTGAAAATCCCTTCCGCTTCTCCTCGGAGGTCCATGACAACTCCCTCGGCCTCGTCTACTACAACTACCGCCACTACAACCCCAAAGACGGACGGTGGCTTGGATGTGATCCCGTTAAAGAACATGATGGATATATATTCCTTTATAATGAACCGGTGTCGAGCTTCGATATACGTGGCACTATCGGGAGTCGCATAGTTGTTGGGCCAACAGTTCTTCCGTTGTCACGTGCATCTTTGCTGGATGAACGCTATCGTGGTGGTATACAGGCCTTGTGGGCACGACATCCAGTTGCATTTACGCGTGGAGAGGTCGCAATCTCATATAGATGTCTTTGTGATTCGGCTATTCCAGGGTATGTCGGTGAAATCAGTGCGATGTTATACCTCACAATCTTCATTTATGATTCGTCTGAGTCTGTATCCGTTTTATTGTCGGGAGGGATAAAAGGAGACAGAAGCGATGTGCTTCGACACGAGCACGAGCATGCACGAGATATTATTGATCTGTTTAATCGTATTTACTCTTCCACGAACACATTTGATTCTTTTTATTCGTTGCAAGACTGCGAGCATGAAATGTCAATCAGAGCTGCTCAGATGAACAGCGCTTATGACACGGCGCTTACATTATTGTCGAGGAACGGAGGGCACAATGCTGCCAAATTCCAAGAAGGAGGCGACGCATTTGTTGAGGCTGAGTTCGTTGAATGACATGGTGATAGTATGAAATCTTGCGTATCCTTTTGCATCTTGTCGGCCAATCTTTTTCTGACTGCCTTGGTATTTGGCCGAACTATCGGCCCGCTGGAAATAAGTGCACTTAATCCGGAAATTACGCGACAAGAGATTGAGTCGACACTTGGAGAGAAGGCTGTGAGTGAGGGATTCTTCCCCGAATGGCGGGACCGTAGGTGGGTGGCCCATCTCTTTGGTGCATCATCTCCAGCGCAACTAATGGTATTCAAGGACCAGGCATTTTGTGACGAAGCGCAGGACCGATGGCTTGTCGTTGAACTTGACGGGGCTGATTGCCTTAGGAGTGTCTTTTCGGTCGATATGGATTTGAATCCTGATACCATTGAATTCCGCTGGCCTCCACGGGGTTTCTATGAGCAATCCGTTCGGGCAATCCGCCCAGGCGATGGAATTGAGGCGGTGCAGAAAAAACTTGGGTATAGACGACCTAAGGGCTATCACCTGATGGCATCTGGGCGGTATGGTGTGGTGTTCGAATATCGAGTGCGTGGAGCTTCCGTATGTTTGGAAGTCGATGGCGCGACGGGACGGATTATAGGGTTGGATCTTACGTATCCTGGGCTTGGAAATGATTTGGATTTTGGACAGGATCCCTTGGAAACAGACTGCTTTTCGTGCCCGGAATTTTCTTTCAAGTCATCGGAACCATTGGTTTCCATCCCTCCCGAACTGTGATGGGCAAGGAGGTGTGCCATCGGCAGGGGTGTGTGCCTGGTCATGGTTGTGTATAACGTTCTTTGGATGGTGCCGGATTTTCCGCTCTGCTGAGAATGGGGCAAGTGAAAGATACGCTGAGCGAGGCGTAAGGAATGCCGGGGGCGTTCCAAAGTCAATAGATGAAATCGGGCCACCTTATAAGGGGCATCCGTGAAGGTCTGTGAAGGCCGGGCGGTATGCTCAGTTCCGGTCGGCGGCATGGAGCGCGTAATGTGTCAAATGAAAAGTGCACCGAACGAGGCGTAAGTGCTGACTTGATGTGTCAAAAGAATGTGCACCGAA
>CALXSH010000042.1 GCA_944391065.1 uncultured Kiritimatiellota bacterium
CCTTCGGTGCACATTCTTTTGACACATGGGGAGGAAACCATGATACCCTTCGGTGCACATGACTATGACACATCACGGGAGCGTATGCGCGCGGTTGCGGCGGGAGGGGCGGTTCGGTATACTGTGCGGCCATTTGAACGGGAGCGGCCGGGGCTATCGGCGGGTTGACGCCGGGCGGCCGTTTCGCGCGGGAGACGTCCCGAAGCTATGGCTCCGGGGCGTTTTCTTTTTTTGCAAGGGAGCCGAAGCGAAGATGAAGAAGACCCTTTTGGCGCTGCTCTGCACGGGCAGTGCGGCTGCGTTTGCGCAGGAGGCCGGAGTGCCGGGCTGGAAAGCCGATTTCGGCGCCGATGTGCGTCTGCGGTATGAGTATTACAACCGGACGCCGGATTTGGGGCCGCGGGATTATTATTCTGGCCGTGAGGGGTATGGCCGCTTCCGTACGCGGGTGTGGGGGGAGGTCACGAACGGCAGGCTGACGGGATATCTGCGGATCGGCAATGAGTTCCGCCATTATTTCTTCCCGGAGGATCGGATGGGGGACCGGCGGTGGCCGGATGTGACTTTCGTCGACAATCTCTATGTTGAGGCAAAGGGACTGTGGGATTTGGCGGATGTGAAGGCCGGCCGTCAGGACATCACGGATCTGGGTGCGGGGCGGATTATCAATGAGGGGACGCCGTCGGAGGGGTCGCGGTCGGTCTTTTTCGATGCGGTGCGCCTGACTTTCAATTTTGGAGGGGAGCGTAAGCTGGATGTGATCGGGCTGATGGTGTCGCCGGAGGATTGGATGCCGACGCTGGGGCACCGTCACGGGGGGCGGGGGCCGGATTCGAAGGGGTACGATTATGAGTATTCGGGTTCAAATCAGCGTGAATTCGGCCTGATGGCGTATTGGCAGGACCGTTCGGACAAGGCGCTGGGATGGGATGCTTATTATGTGTGGAAGGCTGAGCATGCGGCGAATCAGGAGGGTTCCTGGCTGCTGAGTCTGGAGGACGGAAACCCGCGCTCGTATCACACGCATACGCTGGGCGGGCGGCTGCTGCCGCAGTTTACGGAGAATCTGCGGGGCGAGCTTGAGGCGGCGCTTCAGGTGGGCGACGACAATCTGTTTGCGGCCATGGGGTATGCGGGGCTGACGTACAGTTTCGGCGATGTGCCGTGGCGGCCGGAGGTGACGGCGGCGGTGCTGGGGCTGACGGGCTCTTCGGAGGGGGCGCGCGGCAATCATGCGTGGCATGCGCTTTTTAACCGGGGAACGTGGATGGGGGATCTGCCGTCGTACATGTATCCGGGGTTTGATTATGCGAATCTGATTTATCCGCATCTGGCGCTGACGGCTTCGCCGGCGGAGGGGCATACGCTGATTGCGCAGGCGGGGCCGATGTTCGCTCCGGTGACGGAGTCGGACGAGGGGGGACGCGCGGGGCATTTCCGCGGGGCTTATGCGCAGGCGCTGTGGATTGTGGAGCTGGGCAGGGCGGTGTCGCCGGCGCTTGCGGGGACGGAATTTGTCTTTCTGGGGGAGGTTTTCCGGATGGGGGATTATTTCAATGCGGTCGGGTCGCGTGAGGGGTCTGCGCGCGCGCCGTCGCGCCCTGAGGGGAGCACGGGGGCGTATCTGTGCTGGGAGCTGAGGTGCCGCTTCTGAGCCGAGAGCGGCGCCATGTGTGCCGGTATCCAAACAAGGCGCGGCCGGATGGCCGGACCTTCTTTGCGGAACCGGTATGCGGGGGCTGTCGCGGGGCGTATGGCGCATTGCCGGCGGATGGCTCAGGGGGGGGTTGCCAAGGGGGGGCTGATTGGGCTAAACTCTCGGCAGATTCCAAGATGGCCGACGAAGGAGTGAGGGTATGCCGCGACTGAATGTCAGCAGCGTCATCGGGATGCCGGGAGTTCCCGGCGGTGAGGGCCGTTTCCTGCGGTGCGGGGAGCGTGTCGGGGAGTATACCGTGACGGGGTTTCTGGGGGCCGGCGGAACGGCGGAGGTGTGGTGTGCCCGCGGGGATGACGGCCGGACGGTGGCGCTGAAGGCGGTGCAGTCGGACAATCCGGTTCATCGGGAACGTTTCCTGGCCGAGCTGCGCATTTTGGCGTCGATCCATCATCCGGGGGTGGCGGAGGTGTTTGCCTCCGGTGCGAGAGAGAATCTGCTTTGGTTTGCGATGGAACTGCTTGAGCCTCTGCCGGAGTCCGCGGCGGAGCGCATGGTGCGCCGTTGGGCGCTGCAGGTCTGCGAGGCGGTTTCCGAACTGCACCGGCATGGGATCCTGCATCGGGACATCAAGCGTGCGAATGTGATGCTGCGGGGACGGCATGCCGTGGTAACGGACTTTGGCATTGCCAAGCCGATGGATGAGGAGACCTCGCGGGCTCTGATGACGCTGACCCATCCGACGATGGTGTCGGGCAGTGCGCCTGCGGGGCTGGGGACTCCCGGCCGCTCTGCCCCGGAGCAGTTTGACGGGGCCCGGCTCTCTGCGGCATCGGATGTGTACGCTATCGGGATGCTGGTGCGGGATCTGCTGCCGGATTGGCAGCGCTATCCGCACTGGACGGCCATTCTCTCGAAGACGCTCAATGCCGATCCTGCGCTGCGGTATCCGACACCGGCTGCGCTGGGGCGGGCGATTGCCCGGGCCGGGCAGAGGCGTGTGCTGACGGTCGTGCTGCGGTGGTCGCTGCCGTTGCTGGCCGCTGCGGCGGTCTTTGCGTACGGGCCGTGCCGGCGGATGCTGACGCAGCGCGAGTGGCAGTTTGCGCGGGCGTGGTTTGAGACGCGCCGGGCGGTGTCGCTTCAGCCCCGGACGGTGTACAGCGGGCTTCTGCTGCGGGCACCGGTGACGGAGGTCGGGCTGCCGGAAAATCCGGAGGGGACGGTGTGGCTGGGCTCGCTGCGGTTTGCCGACCGGGAGCGGGCGCAGCGTCTGATTCTGCACAGTCTGAGCGGGGAGCCGGTGCTGGCTGTGGGCAATATCGTGCAGCATCACGATCCGGGGCAGAATGAAATTGTGCTGGTGGGAAACGTCGATCTGCACTGTGCCGACATCCATGGCTTTGTCCGCTACCCGACGCCGACCTTCCGGGATTATCTTGGGCAGCCTTTCCGTGAGACGTGGGTCAATCATGTGGTGCCTGTGGCGCCGGAACCGCCGGTGCGGGTGCGCCATGTCGCGACTTTGGAGGAGGCCCGTGCGCTGCCGCCGCTGCCGGAAGCGGAGAATCCTGCGGCGGAGCGTGCCGAGGGCGTGGCCATCCCGGAGACGGAAGTCCGCCTGGAGACTGCCGCGACGGAGGTCGGGCGGGAGGCTGCGCTGAAAGCCGATACGGTGTATGCCGATCTGGTGATGACGGAGCCGGTTTGCCTGCTGCGGCTGCCCCAGAACCGGACGGGAACGGTGTGGCTGCGGGTGCGGGAGGCTGCGCTGTCGGAGTCCGGCGGCTGCCTGATGCTGTGGAATCCGGGACCGGGGAGGCTGCGGGTCGTGGGCGACTTTGATTTTCTGTCGCGGCCGATGACGATGACGCTGATCGGTGACATCGTCCTGCACGATACGCGTCCGTCCGGTATGGTGCGCATGACCCGCGCGCGGGCGGCCGAGCCGTTTGATCCGGCTTGGATAGAGGGGGATTCGCCCCGGAAAGCGCCGGGCTACACCCTGAGCCGCAGCGCGACTGTGGCGGATGCCCAGACCTTGGCCCGGCAGGTGGCGCGATGACGATAGCCGAAATTCCGACATCCGCTGTGCTGCTGGGCCGTCTGCGGGACGGGACCGACGCGGATGCGCGCATTCAGTTGGTACAGCGGTATCGGCAGCCGATGATTGACTTCGCCTATGCGCGGAAATACCACACCATAGACATTGAGGCGGCGGTGCAGGAAACGCTGCGGATTGTCATTGAGCAGGTCGCCCGCGGACGCTATGACGTGAGCCGCGGACGCTTTCGGAGCTGGATGCTGGGCATCCTGCTGCACCGGCTCAACAATGCCGTGCGTTCGGAGAGCTGCCGCCGCCGGCGCGAGCAGACGTTTGAAGAGATGCGGGTGCCCGGCGCCGACATGATGAGCGACGAGGCGCTGTGGCGCCGTGTCTGCCTGCGGCGGGCGTTGGAGCGGCTGCTGACCGACGAAACGATAGCGGCCCGAAGCCGGGCGGTTTTTCACGCCTATGTCCTGCGCGGTAAACCGGCCGCGTCCGTGGCCGAGGCCTACGGCCTGACGCCCAACGCCGTCCATCAGATCAAGGCCCGTCTCTTTGCGCGGCTTCGCGGAATTATGCGTACCCTGCGCTGAGCGCGGCATCCGCCGGCAGAATGTTTTTGGGGAAATGCATTTTCTGCGTAAGAAATCCGAGCCGGCGGCCAATACTTTATGAAAGGCAGGCGCACCCTCCCTCCCAGATTATGCTGTCTGTCTTTCGCGGCGGCCTGCCGGATGCCGGAGGCGCAGACCCGCAGGACGGATTTTCCGCCTGCGGGTATTTTTTTCGTTTTCCGGTGTGACGCGTAAGAATGCGGAATCGGCGGTGAATACTTATGGAAGGATGGGCGTCTTTGCGGCTGCCTGTCTCCGGGTCGGTGCCGGATGGCCTTCTTCGGCGGCGGCTCTGCGAACGAAGGCATATGAATCAAGGGAGGATCCCATGAACAGACTGATACCGATGTTTGCCCTGACGGCTCTGGCGCTGGCCGGGTGCACGTCTTACCACACCGAACGCGGAGCCCAGAGCCGTGTCGAGCCGGCCGCACTGGCAGGGCCGGAGTACAATACCGAGTGGACGACCGGGGAAGAACGGGTGACCGGCGAGGGTACGGCCCGTGTGCTTTTCTGGATTTTCAACACGAGTGACGGCAAATATGCCGAGCTTCCGGGATTCAACGTCGCGCTGCTTCCGACCGCCACGGCGATTCAGGACGCCAAGGCGGCGGCGACCTACGATGCGTGCGAGAAGCACGGCGCCGATGCGATTCTGGGGGCCGTTTATCACTACACCGTGACCTCCGGCCTTTTCTGGAAGACCGTCGAATGCCAGATCGAGGGGTACCCGGCCAACATCACCGGCGTGAAGCTGCTGGACAGCAAGCCGGTACTGATCGATAAGGACGCACAGGTCGTCCGCATCAAGCCGAGCGAGCAGATCATTGATATGACGTCGAAGCGTGCCGAATAAGCCGCCGGGCGGACCGGATTCCGGCTCCGTCAGCCGGCCGCGCATATGCGCGGCCGGCACTTTCTGCCGAAGTATGCAGGTAGAGATGACGCAGCCACGGAGCCGGGCTGGGAAGATACGCGTTGTAGGCGCCTGCTTTGGCTTGCGCCGGATGCGGATGGGCGGCGCGCTTCTCCTGGAGCGTCTTGATGGGGCGCCTGCCGAACGTCTGTCGGCTTGCGGATAAGTGCCCGGTGACTGTCTGCGGGGCGGGGGCGGGAATCAGCCAAAGAGGGAGGGATCGAAGTCGTTGGGGTCGAGGTCGCCGGGATCGGGGGCGCTGAGACCGAGGCGGTCGAGGATCTGTTCGGCGGGGGTCTGGGCGGCCTTCTTCTGGTTGCAGGCGAAGCAGGCGGGGACGACGTTGCCCTTGGTGGAGGTGCCGCCGCGGGCGACGGGAATGAGGTGATCCATGGTGAGCTGCTCGGGCGGGAAGCGGCCGTGGCAGTAGTGGCATTCGCCCCTGGCGAGGCAGTCCTTCCACCATTGGGAGGCGCGGAGCTCACGGGCCCTGGCGCGTTCGCGGCGGATGTGGGCTTCGTCGGCGGGGGTGTACCAGCTCATGACGGCTTACGCTCCCTGGGGGCTCTTACTTTTCGGGGACCTCAGGGACGGGGATGCCGCGCCAGCGGCGGTGGAGCCAGAGGTATTGGTCGGGCGCCATGCGGATGACCTGCTCGAGACGCCGGATGAGCTCTGCGGTGATGGCCCGGATGTCTTCGTCGTGGCTGTCGGTGGGGGTGTGGACGATGGGGTCGCCGACGGCGACGATTTTGTAGCGGAGGCGCCCGGTGCGGAGGAAGGCGCCGACGAGGATGGGGGCGCCGGTCTTGAGGTGGAGGCGCGCGGGGGAGGTGTAGACGGGAACGGTGTGGCCGAAGAAGGGGACGGGGACGCCGGAGGAGGAGAATTGGTCGAAGAGAATGGCGAGGGCGCCCTTTTCGCGGATCCAGCGGCGGAGGTTGGAGCCGGAGAAGCCGTGCTTCTTGGGAAGGACGGTGGCGCCGCCGCGGAAGTTGTGGCGCTCGAGGAAGCGCTGGATGTAGGGATTGTTCATCATGCGCGCGACGACCATCATGGGGCGGGCACTGACGAAGGCGGGGATGCCGGCTTCCCAGGCGCCGAGGTGGCCGGTGGCGAGAATGATGGGGCCGGTGGGTCTGAAGATTGCTTCGCGGGCGGCAGGGGTCATGTCGAGCGTGACGTATTTCGGCCAGTTGTCTTTGGTGATAACGTCATGAATGCGGAGGGCTTCGGTGATGTGGCCGGCGAAGTGGCCCAGGGCGTTCCGGGCGATGCGATAGGCGTCGCGGCGGTTGGCGGCCAGGCCGGCGACGATGACGTTGTCGACGGCGGTGCGGGCGCGCTTGGTGCCGCGGCAGAGCGAAAAGGCCGCCGCGCCGATATGCCAGCCGAGGCCGTAGGCGCAACGCGCCGGCAGGAGACGGTAAATCCACCAAAGCGCGGCGACTGCCAGGTAGCCGATGTAATAGAAAAAAGCCCTCATTTCCGCCAAATTATAGCGGAACCTCGGGGCGGACTCAAGACAGCTCGGTTGTGGTAGGGAGCGAAGAAATCTCTCTTTTTTGACAATTTCGCGTAAGAAATCCGATTCGGCGACGAACCATGGATGAAAGGCACGTGAGTTCTCCCTCCCATATCAGTCCGCGTGTCTTTCACGTCGGCCTGCCGGATTCCGGGGGCCGACGTTTTTCTCAGCGGTCGGACAATCGGCCGCGGTTTTTTGTGCCGCCGTTCTCCTTCAGCCATTATTGGGCCTGTGGCTCCGGGGGCCTTTGGTAGAATAAGGGCCTTCCGGACGGCATGGTGCCGCCGGTATGAGAGGAATGGCGGGATGAAGCGGATCCGATACGGGCTCATGACTGCGCTGCTGCTGGCGGCGGGGGCACTCTTGGCCATGGAGACACCGCCGGATCTGACGGCACTGCGCGCGGCCGCCGAGGCCGGCAATCCCGAGGCGCAGTACGATTACGGTTATGCCCTGTGGATCGCCGGCGGTGTGGGGAGCGCGTCCCGTCAGGAGGGGCTCATGTGGCTCCGGCGTGCGGCCGCCGGCGGACATGTGCCGGCCTGCCGCGAACTCGGCATGATGCTGCTCAATGGCAATGGCCTCCCGCCCAACCGCGAGGAGGGCTTGGTCTGGCTGACCAAGGCCGGCGAGGGCGGCGACGGGCCCTCCCTCTACCATCTCGGTCTGATACGCTTCACCGCCGGTGACCGCGAAGCGGGCCTGGTCTTCCTGCAGCGCGCGGCCGACGCGGGTTACCCGCGGGCCCTGCGCGAGCTGGCCGAGTTCAAGGCCAGTGGCCTCCTGCCCTGTACCGGGTGGGAGGAAATCCGTGGGTTGCTTGAGCGCGCCTCGGCCGGCGGTGACGGTGAGGCAGGGTTCATCCTGTGGCAACAGCTTTGGCAGACCGAGGGCATTCCGGCCATGGTGGGTTATCTTCGCGCTGCGGCTGACCGCCTCTACATGCCTGCCGTGCGCGAATACGGCGCGCTCCTCTTTCTCGGACGCGGCATTCAGCGCGATCGGGAGGGCGGCATCGAGCTGATTCGCCTGGCTGCGCTTTCCGGCGAACCCGAGGCGTGCTATCTCATGTCAGTCTTTGCCGAGAACGGCGAGCTCGGTGAGGAGCAGACGGAAACGGCCTCCGATTGGCTGAAGACCGCCGCCGGGGCCGGTTCGCCCACAGCCCAGCGCGTCTACGGCGAACGTCTGCTGAACGGCGACGCGGCGCCCGACCCGGAAGTGTCCGCTTACGAATGGATTACCCGCGCGGCGCTGCAGGGCGACAGTGAGGCCCAGTGGCGCCTGGCGCGCCACTGTCTGCACGGCGAGGGCGAGCCCCGCGACTTCGTTCAGGCCGCGCGCTGGACGGCCCATGTCCGCGGTCGGTTGCCTGCCGGGATCCGTGCGTACCGGCCGGATCTCGGGGCTGTCGAGGCCGTGCGCGCTTCGGCGGAGGCCGGCGAAGCCGATGCCTGTCGGACGCTGGCCGAACTCTACCGCTTCGGTGACGGGGTGCCGCGCGATCCCGCGCGGGCGCTTGGCTGGTATCAGAAGGCCGCCGAGGCCGGTGATGCCGGAGCCCAGGCCGCGTTGGGTTATATCCTGACCGTCGGCGAGGGCGTCCCCTCCGATTCCGACGCCGGGTACCGTTGGCTCACCGCCGCGGCCGCTCAGAATGAACCGGTGGCCCTGGTCAATCTCGCGCTCATCCATGCCCGGGGCATCGGCCGTCCGGTCGATCCGGCGCAGGCTGCCCAATGGGCCGCGCGTGCCGCCGAGGCCGGGCCCGCCTGGGGCCAGCTCTGTTCGATGCCCGCCTCTCCCGCGCCGGAGACCCCGGCGTCCCCGTCTCTGTCGCCGGTGCCGACGCAGCCTGTCGGTTCCGCCGTGCCCTAAGGCTTCCCCCGCCATGGCTCAGAAGAAGACCAAGACCAACGCCGAACGCATTCTGGAGTCTGCCGGCGTCTCCTATGTGCCCCATGAATTCGACGGCCGCGACGGCAAGGCCGACGCCGGTGAGATCGCCGGTCAGCTCGGCGTGCCGGCCGCCTGCGTTTTTAAGACCCTCGTCACCGAGACGGAGCGCCATGAAGCCTTTGTCTTCGTTGTGCCGGCCGACGGTGAGCTGGATCTGAAGAAGGCTGCCCGCACCGCGGGCGTGAAGTCCCTGGCGATGCTCCCGCTGGCCAGGCTCTTTCCGCTCACGGGCTACCGGCATGGGGGCTGTTCGCCTCTCGGCATGGCCCGGAAATTCCCCACCTTTATCGATGTCTCGGCCCGGGAACATGAGCGGATCTTCGTCAGCGCCGGGCGGATCGGGCTCAATCTTGAGGTCGATCCGCAGGCCCTGGCGCGGGCCGTGCCGGCGGAGTTCGCCGACCTCCGGCGGGCACATTGAGCGGAGTGCGCGGCGGAAGTGCTTGACGTATTGGGTGAAAATGTGTAAACTCCGCGCCTGTTTTCTATTTTTCAGTAGGAGCGTGGGCCCCGGCCTGCGCTTTTTTCATACAAAGAAGGAGTTACGGACATGGTGAGCAACGCGGAATTTGCGGCAGTGATCGGTTATCTTGAGCGTGAGCGCGGCGTCGACCGCGAGACAATTCTGCAGGCCATTGAGAGCTCGGTTGAGCAGGCCGCTCGCAAGAACGCCCGTACCTCCGCCGACTTCACCGTTCAGATTGACCGCAAGACCCTGGAAATCCGCGCGTGGGACGTCTACGCCGTTTCCAATGAGGAGAAGGGCTTCGGCATCCTGACCGTCGAGCAGGCCCGCCGCTTCGACCCGACCGTCAACGAAGGGGACGTCGTCAAGGTCCCCATGCCCGCTGAAAAGCTCGGTCGCATCGCCGCCCAGACGGCCAAGCAGACCATCATGCAGAAAATCCGCGACGCCGAGCGCAACAACGTTTACAACGAATACAAGGACCGCGTCGGCGATATCGTTACCGGTTCCGTCCGTGCCATTTCCCGCAAGGATGTCTACGTTGAGCTCGGCAAGACCGAGGCCGTTCTGCCTCAGCGCGAACGCCTGCCCACCGAGGATTACAATCCTGGCGATGTCGTGCGCGCCTTCGTGCTGCGCGTTCAGAATGACGGTGCCGGCCCGGCCGTCACCCTCTCCCGCGCCTGCCCCGATTTCGTCAAGGCGCTCTTCCGCCTCGAGGTCGCCGAAATCTCCGAAGGCGTCGTCGAGGTTATGAGCGTCGCCCGCGACCCGGGTTACCGCGCCAAGATCGCGGTCCGCTCGCTCGATCCGGCCGTTGACTGCGTCGGCGCCTGCGTCGGCGTTCGCGGCGTGCGCGTGCGCAACATTGTCCGCGAGCTCAGTGGCGAGAAGATCGACATCGTCCGTTACAGCGACAACACCGAGGACTACATCCGCGCCGCCCTGGCTCCCGCCGAGCCCACCACGCTCGAGATTGACCGCGCCAACCACGCCGTTTACGTGACCGTCCCCGAAGACAAGCTTTCCCTGGCCATCGGCCGCGGCGGTCAGAATGTCCGCCTTGCCACCCGCCTCACCGGCTGGAAGATCTCCATCACCAAGGATGATCTCCCTGTCGGCACCGAGGCCACCGAAGAGAGCTTCGAGAGTAAGCGCGATCAGATGACTCACCGCCTGGCCGACGACTTGAACATCACGATGCCCATCGCCGAACGCCTCTTCGCCTGCGGCTTCCATTCGCCCGAGGGCGTCCTGGCTGCCGAGCAGGCTTACTTCATGAGCGTGACGCAGTTGGACGAGCAGACCGCCCGTGAGATCTACGACGCCGCTCAGGCGACGGTTGACGCGAGGGGGGAATAATTTATGAGAGTATCCGAATTCGCCAAACATCTCGGTCTTCCCGCCGGCCTGGTGCTGGTGCAGGCGAAGTCCATGGGCATCGAGGTCACCTCGACCCTCTCCGTCCTTGACGACGGTGAAGTGCAGAATCTGAAGACGCACTACGCCACCTTTGACGGCGCCGCGCGTGCCAGCCTGGCCGCTGATTACGCCGCGCAGTGCGCCGAACGCCGCGGCCGCGCCGAATCGGCCCGTGCCGCCGCCGTCCGCGCGACCCGCGAGGCCGTCGAGATTCACCGCCGCCGCGCGCTGGAGGCCGATGCCGCCCGCCGCGGCGTCGCCGTTTCCGAGAGCCCGGCCGCCCCCGCGTCGGTCTCTTCGTCCACGGCCGCTCCGGCGTCCGCGCCTGTCGAAGCGCCCGCGCCTGCGCCGGCCGAGGAGGAGAAGCCCGCCGGAACCATCGAAATCGTTCCCGACATCACCGATTCCGTTCCCGCCGTCGAGGACGCCGAGGAGGAAGAATCCGCTCCGGCGCCCGTGCCTGAGGCCGACGACGAGGATGACGACGATGACGCCTACGTCACCGCCGGCCTGCACATGCGTGCCCGCGACAAGGTCGCCCCGCCCGCGCAGACCGCCCGTCCCGCGACGCGTTCCGCCGGCCGCGACAACCGCGGCGGCAACAACGCCAACGGCGCCCGTCAGCCTTTCGGCCGCGATAACCGTAACGACCGCCGCAATCAGCAGAACGGCCGCGACAACCGCAATGGCAAGGGCAATCCTTTCAGGCGCGGCAGCGCCTCCGCGCCGACCGCCGCTCCCGCGGCCGTCTCCCAGGCCACCGTCGAGGGCAAGAATATCCATCTGCGCGCCCCGCTCACGGTCAAGGAACTCGCCGACCTCCTCGGCACCCGCGCCAATCTCCTGATTGCCGATCTGATGAAGCTCAGTGTGCTGGCCTCCATCAATCAGCGTCTGGAGCTGGACATCACCCGCAAGATCGCCGAGAAATACGGTTACTCCGTCGAGATGGAAGAGCGTTCCAGGCGCTCCAGCGAGCGCAAGCCCGTCCTGAAGAGCGAGGATGCCGATGACGACATCCCCGAAGACAAGCCCGAGCAGATGAAGCTCCGCCCGCCGGTCGTCACCTTCCTGGGGCACGTCGACCACGGCAAAACCACCCTCATGGACTACATCCGCAAGGCCCACGTGGCGGCCGGCGAAGCGGGCGGCATCACCCAGCATATCGCCGCCTACACCATCGAGCTCGAGCAGCGCGATGACGAGGGCAACCGCCGCCTGATCACCTTCGTCGACACCCCCGGCCACTCGGCCTTTGAATCGATGCGCGCCCGCGGTGCCAACATCACCGATATCGCCGTCATCATCGTGGCTGCCGACGACGGCGTCATGCCGCAGACCCGCGAAGCCATCCGCCACGCCCGCAATGCCGGCGTCCAGATGCTCGTGGCCGTCACCAAGTGCGACAAGCCCGACGCCAATCCGATGCGCGTCTACCAGATGCTTCAGGCCGAAGGCCTCACGCCCTCCGCCTGGGGCGGCGACATCGAATGCTGCGAAGTCTCCGGCACCACCGGGCAGGGCGTTGACGATCTTCTCGAGACGATTCTCATCCAGGCTGACGTCCTTGAACTCCAAGCCAATCCCAACCGCCGCGCCAACGGCGCCGTCATCGAATCCCAGCTCGAGCAGGGCCTTGGCCCCACGGCCACCCTCCTCGTCCAGGGCGGCACGCTCCGCGTCGGCGATGTCGTCCTCTGCGGCGAGCACTACGGCAAGGTCCGCTCCCTCATCGACGAGCGGGGCAAAAACGTCAAGAGCGCCGGCCCCTCCATCGCCGTCAAGTGCACCGGTCTCTCCGGTGTGCCAGAGGCCGGTTCCGTCTTCCGCGTCATGCTCAACGAAAAGCGCGCCCGCGAACTCGCCGAGCGCACCGCCGAGGAGAATAAGCTGCAGTCGCTGACCTCCGCCCAGTCTTCCGCCATGGCCGACTGGACCAAGTTGCTCGGCACCGACGGCAAGTCCCAGCTCGAGGTCATCGTCAAGGGCGACACCCAGGGCACCGCCGAGGCCGTTGTCGAGTGCCTCAAGGCCATCGAGTCCAAGAAGGTCACCCTCAAAGTCCTTTACTCCGGGGTCGGCTCCGTGACTGCCGCCGACGTCCAGCGCGCCAAAGACGCGACCATCGTCGGCTTCGGCGTCAACTGCGAGCCCGGCGTGCAGGGCCTGGCCCGTCAGAACGGCGTCCGCATCAACACCTTCCGCATCATCTACGAGCTCATCGAGCACGTCAAGCGCTGCATGCTTGAGCTCATTCCGCCGGAATACAAGGAAGTCGTCCGCGGCCATGCCGAGATCCGCCAGCTCTTCGACATCAGCAAGCTCGGCCGCATTGCCGGCTGCCAGCTCCTCGACGGCTCCCTCCGTTTCAAGGGCAAGTACCGCATCTTCCGCGGCAAGACCATTGTTTACGACGGGGCCCTGCACACGATGAAGCACTTCAAGGACGACGTCACCGAGGTGACCGGTGCCCAGGAGTGCGGCCTTGGATTCGGCTCCTTCGAGGGCTTCCGCGAGGGCGACATCATCGAGTGCTACGAGATGGAAGAGCTCCCCAAGACGCTTTGAGGTGACTATGGCCGTTCCCCGCATTGACCGCGTCAACGCCCTCCTGCTGCGCGAGATTGCCGACGATCTCCATCGCGTGCTCCAGTCCGAGCCGGAGATCAACCCGGCCGCCATCACGGTGACCAAGGTCGACTGCGCCCCCAATCTGCGCAGTGCCGACGTCTGGGTCTCCGTCATGGACGCCGCCGACCACCCCACCTGGCTCCGGCGGCTCTCCAAGCACGCCAAGGACTTCCAGGACCTCATCAACCGCAATCTCGTCCTCCACTACACCCCCCGCCTGCGCTTCCGCCTCGATGTCGGCATCGCCAAAGGCGACCGTGTCCTGGATATCCTCAGCCATCTGGATATCCCCGAAGGCGACGCCGCCCCCGATGCCGGCACGGAGCCTGCCGGCGGGGACCGCTGAGAGAGCCCCACGTGAACGAAGTCTTTCCCGATCCCGACGGCATCCTGCCCGTCGACAAACCGGCCGGCCTGGTCTCCCACGCCGTCGTCTCCACCCTCCGCCGCCGCTTTGGCTTCTCCAAGGTCGGCCACGGCGGCACGCTTGATCCCGACGCCACCGGCCTCCTGCCCATTCTGCTGGGCAAGGGCACCAAGATCTCCGACCGCGTCATGGGCGGCGACAAGACTTACACCGGCACCGTCCGCTTCGGCGAACGCACCGCCACCCAGGACCGTCTCGGCGAAGTCCTCGAGCGCCGGCCCACCGACGCCCTCACCGAGGCGCAGATCCTTGAGGCCATCCGCCGCGACTTTGTCGGCGACCTCTTCCAGAAGCCGCCGATGTACTCCGCCGTCAAGATCGACGGCCAGCCCCTTTACCGCATGGCCATGCGCGGCGAAGACTGCGAACGCGAAGAGCGCTTCGTCCACGTCTACGCCTTCCGCGTCCTCGCCTTCCGGCCCGACCCCGTCGCCGCCGAGGCCGACATTGAGGTCCGCTGCACCAAGGGCACCTACATCCGCACCCTCGCCAACGACCTCGGCGAAGCCGTCGGCACCGGGGCCCACCTGCGCAACCTCCGCCGCATCGCCTCCGGTTGCCTCGACCTCTCCCGGGCCGTCCGCTTCGCCGACCTGCTCGACATGAGCCGGGCCGAAGTCGCCGCCCGCGTCATTCCCTGCGCCGCCTATCTCGACGGCCGCTGCTGAGGAGAGTGGGGTGCAGCCCGGCGTCGTCACTGCCCTGGCCTCCGTTCCCTCCGCGGCCATGATTGCCGTGGGGGCCTTTGACGGCGTTCACCGCGGCCACCGCGCCATCCTCCGCGCCGCCGCCGAAGCCGCCGCGGCCGCCGGCCGCGAAGCCTGGGCCGTCACCTTTGACGGGCACCCCCTGGCCCTCCTCGATCCTGCCCGTGCCCCCAGGCGCATCCTCGGCCCCGACGAAGAGTTCCGCCGCCTGGCCGCGGCCGGCATTCCCCGCATCGCCTGCCTGAAATTCACCGCGGCCCTCGCCGCGGTTGAGGCCGAAGCCTTCGCCGAACGCTTCCGCGAAGCCTCCCTTTTCTGCGGCGAAGACTGGCGTTTCGGCCGCGGCGCCCGCGGCACCCCGGCTTTCCTTCGCGCCCGCGGCATCGCCGTCACCGTACTCCCCTACGCCGAATACCGCGGCGAACGCATCTCCTCCACCGCCATCCGCGCAGCCGTTGCCGACGGCCGCCTGGACGATGCCGCCGGCATGCTCGGCGCCCCCTGGAGCGTCGTCGGCACCGTCGTCCACGGCCGTCACCTGGCCACCGACCGCCTCGGCGTGCCCACGCTCAACATTCCGGCCGATCCCCTCCAGGCCGCGCCGCCCCGCGGTGTCTACCCCGCCTGGGCCCGCTTCGGCCGCGAACGCTGGCCCGCCGTCGTCAATTTCGGCACCGCACCCTCGCTCAAAGGCGAACCCATCCCTCTTTACGAAGCCCACCTCATCGGCTTCGAAGGCGACCTCTACGGCCGCACCGTCACCCTGGATTTCGACCGCGCCATCCTGCGCCGCGAATGCCGCTTCGACTCCTTTGAAGCCCTCCGCGCCCGCATCCTGGCCGACCGAGAAGCCGTGAAAGGACTCCTCCGATGATTACCGTTCCCGAATCGTTTCCCACCCCCATGGCCCGCCTCCGCTGGGTCCTCCGCGCCCTCCGTTCCCCCGAAGGCTGCCCCTGGGACCGCGACCAGACCCTCGCCTCCATTCAGCCCTGCCTCCAGGAAGAGTGCTACGAACTCCTCTCCGTCATGACCGGAGACGACCTCCCCCACCACCGCGAAGAACTCGGCGACGTCCTCCTCCAGGTCCTCTTCCAGTGTGACATCCGCGAAGACGCCGGCGCCTTCGGCTTCGACGACGTCGTCAACGGCCTCGCCGACAAGCTCATCCGCCGCCACCCCCACGTCTTCGGCGACGCCTCCGCCGCCGACACCGAAAGCGCCCTGCGCAACTGGGAGCGCATCAAGCAGACCGAACACCGCTCCGTCAAAGACTCCGCCCTCGACGGCGTCCCCGAAGCCCTCCCCGCCCTCCTCAAAGCCCAGCGCGTCCAGCACAAAGCCGCCAAAGTCGGCTTCGACTGGAAAGACGCCGACGGCCCCGACGCCAAAATCGCCGAAGAGCTCGCCGAGCTCCGCGCCGCCGTCGCCTCCGGCAATCCCGCCGCCGTCGCCGACGAATACGGCGACGTCCTCTTCTCCCTCGTCAATCTCGCCCGCCACATCGGCGTCGATGCCGAGAGCGCCCTCCGCGCCGCCACCGACAAGTTCGCCCGCCGCTTCCGCGCCGTCGAATACCGCGTCAAAGCCTCCGGCCGCGACATGAAGTCCATGACCCTCGAAGAGCTCGACGCCGTCTGGGACGAAGTCAAAAAGGATGCCCGATGAACACCTTCGTCGCCCTCGACTCCGACGGCTGCGTCGTCGACACCATGGCCGCCAAGCAGCATGGCTTCCTCCAGCCCATGATGATCGAAGCCCTCGGCCTCCGCGGCGAAGCCGCCGACCTCTACCGCGCCTGCGCCGACTACGTCAACCTCTACTCCGTCACCCGCGGCATCTCCCGTTTCAAAGCCATCCTCCTCAACTTCGAGACCTACAACGCCCACCCCCGCGTCCGCGCCCTCGGCCTCCCTCCCCTCCCCACCGCCGACCTCCGCGCCTTCGTGCAGAGCGGCCTCCCCCTCGGCAATCCCGGCCTCGACCGCTGGCTCGCCGACCACCCCTCCGAAGACCTCGCCCTCATCCGCCGCTGGAGCCGCGCCGTCAATGACGCCATCGTCTCCTCCGGCACCGTCTTCCCCGCCTACGAAGGCGCCCGCACCGCCCTCCGCCTCATGCACGGCCGCAGCGAGACCGGCATCGTCTCCCAATCCCCCGAAGCCGTCCTCCGCGAAGACTGGGGCCGCCAGGGCCTCCTCGGCTACGTCAGCCGCGTCGCCGGCCAGGAAGCCGGCCTCAAAGTAAAGCAGCTCACCCTCCTCACCGACGGCCGCTACCCCCGCGGCGCCGTCCTCATGGTCGGCGACGCCCCCGGCGACCTCGAAGCCGCCCGCGACTTCGGCTGCCGCTTCTTCCCCATCCTCCCCGGACACGAAGAAGCCTCCTGGAAGACCTTCGCCGACGCCGTCTACCCCGCCTTTGCCCAGGGCGTCTACACCCCCGAGGCCGAGGCCGCCCACACCGAAGCCTTCCTCCGCCTCCTCCCCGATACTCCCCCCTGGCAGGCCTGACCCTGCCGGAAAGGTCCCTCCCCATGGACACGGTCTACAATTTCTCCGCCGGCCCCGCCATGATCGACCCCCGCGCCCTCGAGCGCCTCCGCGCCGATCTCGATGACTGGCACGCCCTCGGCACCACCGTCCTCGAAGTCTCCCACCGCACTCCGCCCTGCGCCGAACTCTTCGCCCGCGTCGAATCCAACCTCCGCCGCCTCCTCGGCCTCGGCGACGACCGCGCCGTCCTCCTCCTCCAGGGCGGAGCCTCCGGCCAATTCGCCATGCTCCCCTACAACTTCCTCCGCCAGGGCGACGCCGCCGACTACCTCGTCCGCGGCTACTGGGCCGACAAAGCCGCCCGCCAGGCCGCCCGCGTCGGCCGCGTCCGCACCCTCGCCGACCCCGCCGAAGGCTGGGACCCCGCCGCCGTCTACGCCCACCTCACCACCAACGAAACCATCGCCGGCACCCGCCTCCCCGAAGACCTCCCCCCTCCCCCCGTCCCCCTCTGTGCCGACATGTCCTCCGACATCCTCTCCGTCCCCCGCGACTACACCCGCTTCGCCCTCTTCTACGCCGGCACCCAGAAAAACCTCGGCACCGCCGGCCTTGCCCTCGTCGTCGCCGACAAAGAATTCCTTTCCCGGGCCCGCCGCAACCTCCCCGGCGCCTTCTGCTACCTCGAGCACACCAAAGCCGACGGCCTCTACCACACCCCCAACGTCTTCGCCATCGACCTCCTCCGCCACGTCACCGACCTCCTCCTCGAAGACGGCCTCAATGCCGTTTTCACCCGCAACGCCCGCAAAGCCGCCGCCCTCTATGCCGAACTCGACCGCACCCCCTTCTGGCGCCCCCTCGCCCCCCCCTCCGAACGCTCCCTCACCAACGTCACCTTCCGCCTCCCCACCGAATCCCTCGAAGCCGACTTCCTCTCCGGCGCCCAGGCCGCCGGCCTCATCGCCCTCCGCGGCCACCGCTCCGCCGGCGGCATCCGCGCCTCCCTCTACAACGCCATGCCCCAGGCCGGCGTCGACGCCCTCGTCGCCTACATGCGCGAATTTGAGCGCACCCGCGGCTGAGCCCCCCGCTTTTTAGTATACTCATCCCCACTTGATAACCCCGAAAGGAAACACCCCCATGGCCATCGAAACCGAAATCTTCTGCGACGGCGTCTACCAGATCCACGTCCTCGAAGAAACCCTCCGCATGGACCTCATGCGCCTCCAGCCCTCCCCCGAAAACAAAACCCCCGTCCCCAAACCCTTCGAGCGCGTCGTCTTCACCCGCCAAGGCTTCCTCCGCACCTACGAAGCCATGACCCAGATCATCCGCAAGCTCGAAGAGCTCGGCTACATCAAGCGCCAGCCCCCCGCCGAAGACGGCCCCGCCGGCGCCAAATAAGCCCGCCCCGTCCGATACGGCAAAAGCACGGCCTCCCGGCCGTGCTTTTTTTTGCCTCCCCGCCCCTGGCCGTCCGTATGGCCGGCGCCATCCCCCCTCGCCCCCGGGCATGAGGCAGATATGGGCCGGGGGCCGGCGGTCTGAGGGGAGTGGGGCGCCGTGGGGAGGTGGGCGGTC
>CALXSH010000043.1 GCA_944391065.1 uncultured Kiritimatiellota bacterium
ATTGTCTTGGCGCTATCTCCTGACTTAGGGACTTTCACCTTTTAGATTGAGTACATGCCGAGCACACAAGAAAAAGGCGTCCGGAAAACCCGGACGCCCCTTGTCGGAAATCTGCGCGTCAGATATCGTCAAGACCTTCGATCGTGACACCGGTATTGTCTTCGACCACGGCCTCGGTCTCCTCCTCAATTTTCGTCAGCGCACCTTTGGCGAGCGGCGAATTGCGGTAGTAAACCATCAGCTGAAGCGCCGTAAAGCACCCGGCGAGGACGCGACTGTCACCGGCCTGATAGGAGGAATACCCACCGGGGCCCCACCAATCAATCGACGCCGCGTCACTGCAGAGCAGCTCCTTGACGGGGATACCGCTACGCTGACCGTTCTTCGTCGCACGGTCCTGCATCAGGCGTTCCTCATCGGTCATTTCTTTGCCACCGAATTTCGTCTTCCCCTTGCTGATGCCCCAGTAAGAGACGTACTGAGGTGTCCCCTCCGGGTCTTTGTAACCCGAGGCATCGGCAGGAATGACAATGGCTGCGGCCGTATACAGGCGCTTCTGCTGTTCGTTCCAGCGGCGCCATGCGGCGGCGTTGTCACCGAGATTGAAACGAACCTGCGACAGGTAATAGCTGTAATACTGCGGCGAGTTGCCCGCCAGAACGCCGCGTTTGAACGTCGGGCCCCACCCATCAGTGAGCGCCAGAGCCTTGCGGCAATCCTCAGAATCCCCCTCATCAAGCATCTGCAGAATCAGCATACCGACGGAGGTCAGGCCGCGATACTGATTCTTCTGCGTATTCAAATACCCGAAGGAACCATCAGGGTTCATTGTAGCCTTGATGCCGCGAACCGATTTTTTCAGAGTCTGCACAATGGACGGATCGTGAAACCCGGCAATTTTGCATGCCTTCAGCGCCTGCACGGCCCAGCTCGTAAACGAAGAGTCGGTAATCGGGCACTTCGCATCCATGTTATAGTACCAACCGCCGTCGGCATTCTGACCTTTGACGATGTGGGGAATGGCCAGCTCAACGGCATCCTTAATATCAGGGATACGCGTCATGGCATAAGCTTCCGCCAACGCATAAGTCGCCACCAGATGCGAATAGTTGCAGGTATCGCGATGCTCAAAGTAGCCAATCTCGTCGCGTCGCCACGCATGCTTGCCGCCGGTCGCCGGCCATTTGGCGCGGTTACCCTTAGCACGGACGGTCTTCAGCTCGGCTTCGTTCATGATGATGTCATCAAGCAGGAAACGAATGGCCTTTTCGACTACCTGCCCGAACTCCTGACTCTGCGAGGGGGTCTCGCCGTGAGCCAAAAACGTCAGCAACGCAAGAGCTGTTTCTCCCGTCGAATCGGACCAACTGCCGTTCGGCTTCTGCCGGGACGCCATGAAACGCAGGAACCCGGTTACATACTTCTCGGTGGCCCCGGCTCCGTAACGGCCGATCTTCGCGCCGCGCAGGCCGGGATTGCGGGATGTCATGACACCCTTCATGACAACGGGCGAAGGCGTCATGGCCACCGTATCGAGCTCAGCGGGTTGCGGCGACTGCTCCGCAGAAGTTGTCGGCGGGGCATCCATCTCAACGATGGGCGAGTCAATCTCGACCGGCGTCTCCTCCAACTCGGGCGGCTCCTCGGGCGGCGGCGGCTCCTCCTCCTCCAAGGGCTGAGCCTCCTCAGGTTCAACGACCTGCATCTCGACCGTTACCTCCTGAATATCGCCGCCGACCTTCACCATACCCATGACAATCAGGACAAGGACCGGAATCGCGACCGCGACAATCGGAGCCCAAAGACGCTGCAGCTCAATGCAGGCCTTCTTGAACTCCACGGAATCCCGCGGCTTCGTCAGCCCGGAAAACATATCCAGAATACGCCGGAAGATGCCGCGCTCCTCCTCTTCAAGGAGTTTGAGGAGCTCGTCCTTCTCCCGTTCCGGATCGGTATTCAAATCATCACTCATGGTTCACCCCTTCAAAGACTGAAGATGGCAAGGTTGGTCATGCCGTACTTGTTGCACAGGTTCATCGCCTTAATCAGCAGCGAATGCGGCGAGTCCTTCGTGCAGCGCAGCAGGATCGAAGACTTCTGAGAATAGCGGGCCGCACTCTTGAGCTTGGCATCCAGCTGCTTCTCGGAAACCGGTGTTTTGTTGAAGAGAAATCCGTCGCCGCCCTGCCTGGGGTTATAAATGTCGATCGAAATGAGCTCAAGCTTATTCTCAGGCTTCGCGTTCGGATCGGGTGCAGGACTCATCGCGTCGAGATGCGACAGAATATCCTCCTCCTTCAGCGTCACAACGAAGAAAATAATGAGCTGGAACACCACGTCGATCATCGGCGTCATGTCAAGCGCCGCGGCATCCCCGCTGGTGCGTTTGCTTTTCTTGGCCATACGCGGTGCTCCTTACTCTTCCTTACCGGGCTTGACCATTGCCAGGAACTGGACCTGCCAGATCCCCACGCGCGAGCAGATGTCCATAACTTCACGGACATACTCGTGCGGGGTATCCTTATCGGCGCGGATCAGCACCGGGATGTTCTTCCCATAACGGTTTGTGCTGTTGACCAGCAGCGTGCGGAGCCCCTCGGGCGTCACGCGTGCGCCGTTCAGCGAAATGATGCGGCCCTTATCCCGAAAGAATGAGCTCGGAGTCCGATAGTACTTGACCTCAATCACCGTCGGAGGCAGCTTGTACTCGTCCATCTTGACGACGGGACCATCCTTACCGTACTCCAGCTTGATTTCCGGGTTGATGTTGTCCGCGGTTTTCAGCGTTACGACGAAGAAGATAATGAGCTGGAACACAACGTCAATCATCGGCGTCATGTCAAGCTGCGCTTCTTCGCACTGCCGTCTGCCTTTTTTCTTGGCCATGATTCCCTCCTCGTTTTACGAGTTCGGCTGAGGGGCCGTATCATTCAAGCCGATACGGCCCCATGCCGGGCGGTTCAGGCCTCGACGACTTCGACGTTGCGGAGATTCTTGATCAGATCGCTGGTAACGACCTGCATGCGAAGGACGAGGCGGTTGGCATTGTTGCGCAGCGCATAGAAGAACGTCACGGCGGGGATGGCCACACAGAGGCCGCCGGCCGTCGTGTAGAGTGCCTGCGAGATCGTCAGCGACAGCGGCCCAATCTGAACGCCGGTGATAGCGATTGTCGCAAACGTCAGAATCATGCCCTGCACCGTGCCGAGCAGGCCAAGCATCGGCGCGAGCGAACCGCAGATAGAAATCCAGTTCAGACGCTGCATCATCTGCTCGATCTCGATGTCACCGGCGGCGCTGATGGCCTCATCGATTACGTCAAACCCTTCCTCGACATGGGCGAAGCCGGCCTTCAGGATTTTGGCCATCGAAGAGGGATCATTGTCGCAGAGCTCGATGGCCTTCATGACGTCACCTTCGTCCATAGCGGCCTTGACGCCGTTGATAAGCGTATCGGGCATCATCTTTTTCGGACGGACAAGAATGTAGCCATCCACGATAAAATAGATGGCAAACGCACCGGAGCCAAAAAGCGCAAGCCAGAGAATGACGCCAACGAGACCGGAGCCGAAGACGACCTGCCAGAAGGACGTCTCTTGCGCGGGGGCATCCTTTTCGGCGGCGGAACCGTCCGCATTCACAATGGCGCCGTCTGCGGCGTCCTGGGCATAAGCCGTAGTGGCAGTGAAACCGGCGCCGAAGAGAACGGCAGCGAGAGCGAAGACCATCATCATCTTTTTCATGATACGAATCCTTGATTGGAGTTTAACAGTGAACAAATTCTGGACGGATTACTTACGAGCCCACTCGGAGGTCGGACACTCGGCTTTGAGCTTCTGTCGAAGTTTGTCGGCGCGTGCACCCTGCTGCATGCCATCAAATGCCTTGGCCCCCATATAAAGCGCCTCAGCATAAGCCTCGGTCTGGTCGCTGTACAGCAGAATCACCCGGAGATAGCCGTCGCTCAGAGCTTCCTTGCAGTTAACGGCGGCGGATCCGCGGTCCATGGCGGCATTGCCGCGCTGTACAAGCGCATGGGCAGCGGCAGTCTGGTCGCCGGAGGCAATGGCCTTATTGAGCAACGTATTCAGACGGGCACCTTTGCCGTCCTTCGAGAGCGCACGCCAGTAGGCAATGGCCATGGGCCCTTTATAGGCGGCTTCTTCGTCGTTTCGGATAATGTCCTCACAGGCCTTTACGGCCGCAGCGGCGTTGCCCTGAGCCAGATTGGCCTCCGCGAGCCAACGGGCCGCTTCGCGGTCATAGGTCAGATGGGAATAGTCGTCGACGATCGTCTTGAGCGTGGGAATGGCCGAGGAGACACCGGCGCCGCCGGCCTTCACCTTTTTGATGGCGGCGTCGAGTTCAGCCGGACGCTTGACGCGGATATCCACCACATCGTCTGCCGGAATGGTGATGCGGCTGTTGTCCGTCGCAACGATGTACTCACGGGCGGAATTGCGCCACGTGATGGTTCCGGTGGACTGGCCTTCGGCCGTCACAATCGTGCCGACGGCACCTTTGGCGTAAACGGAGAGCGGCGCAAGCGCGAGCGCGGCACCCAGGAAGCCGATAACGAGCGATTTTTTCATCATGGTGATACTCCTTAAAAACGGTGAAACGGGTTATTCGCCGACCTGGATCTTGGCCTGCGTAAGCGCATTGGTCATTTCTGTGACATACTGCCCCTTCGGGAAAAGCTGCAAATAGGTTTCACAGGTCATGACAACATCGTGCAAGGTATCCGTGCGGTCCTGCGCGGACGTTTCCGGCAACCCGGCAAAAGTTTCCAGCAGGCGCACGCGCCCGAGATAGGCACGCTGAACAGACGGAGAGACGGCCGGATCGGTCGGCTCGACGGAGCCAGTCGAGGTCGCCCGGTCAAAGGCGTTGATAGCCTGACCGAGGGTCTCCATTGCATGCTCGTCCTTCGTCTCCGTCTCGGAACGGTATTTCTTCGCGACCAGCTCGGCCGATGCCAGATTAAGCTCCGCGGCAATGCCCGCATCGTCGGGACGCTGGGCGGTGACGAAGCTGACAGAGTTCTTCACCCGGCCAACCAGATCATTGCGGCCGTCATAAGTGGTCTCCTTGAGGATCTGCTCGCCGGCGATACGGATCAGGAGCAGGTGTGCATCGATGGCGACCGTCGTCTTGCCGTACTGTTCGAGCAGTTCATTGACCTGGGCATAGGCCTCCGTCGGCTTGCCGCCGCGCAACAGTGCTTCTGCGCGCAGAAGCATTGTTCCGGAGGCATACCTAGCCGCATCCTTGGCTTTCATGGCACTGTCGCAGGCCTCTACCGCCAAGTCATACTCACCGGACTCGAGGAGTCGGCGGGCAGCATCCTGATACTGGCCCGGCGTATAGGTGCCGCCGGCGGCAAACATTTCCTTGTAGGTCTTGACGCCCTCGCCCTTCATCCCCATCTTGAAAAGGGAATCGGCCAGCAAAGGAATCGAATTTTTGGCCTCATCGGACTCCGGGAATGTCGTGCGGAGTTTTGCCAGCGTGGCACGGGAAGCCTCGATGTCGCCGGCGGCGGCCTCAAGGGTGCCGATCTGCAGCATGGCCTTGGAAGCCATGCGCCCTTTCGGGAACTGCGCCAGATAATCCTCGAAGCACTTTGACGAGGCCTTGGAGAATGCGGCCGCTTTTTTGGCATCCCCGATGGTCGCCAGACGCTGCATACAAATACCCTGCATGTAGAGGGCGCCTTCGAGGAGTTGCTGATTCTGCTCCTTCTCCTTCTGGGTCGACTGATAAATGTTGGAAGGCTTCTTCAGTTCGTTCGAGAGCGCGCGGTAGCCCTGAACGGCCTGCGCATAATAACTGGTGGCAAGTGCCTGCTCCTCGGGCGTCTGAGCCGCAGCACGGAGGGCATCGGCTTTATGGCGGAGCGCCTCCGCCTCATAATAGCGGGCCGCAGCCGCGGTGGCACCGGGACGGGCGATGCCGTCGAAATGGGCCACGAACGTCTTGGCCGCCGCCAGCTCCTTATCGGCGTCGGGCTTGGCTCCGGTGGGCTGATAGAGCGTCACCAAAGAGAGCAGCGCGGCCTCGCGCGTGGGGCGCTGATCGGCTCCGGTCGCATTGTCGGCGATGGACATCAGAAGCATCTCTGCGCGATCAGGGTCCTTCGGATCCTTGGTCATGCAGTCCGTTGCCATCTGCAGCTGTAGCCGGCCGGCATCGGGATGCGAGGGATAGTAGCGGAAAAAGAGATCAAGCGTCTCGTTTTTGCGATTGACCAGCTTGGTCTCGTCGTAAAAGTTGGCGATCTGCCGCAGGGCGTTTCCGGCATCGCGCTGAAGTTCAGGCACCCCGGAGCACCCCTCGGCAAGGGCTTTGGTGACGGTGTCGGCATACAGCCCCATCGTCGGATCGAGACGGCCGTCCTTGGCACCCTCGCGGATGTAGCACTGCACAAGCTTGACCATCGCCGGGATGGCGTGCTCATTGATGCCGTAGCGGGAAATCGTTTTGCAGTAGGCCTCGGCAGCGGGCATCCAGTCGCCGGCATCGAACTTCACGTTGGCCTCGACATACTGCTGCGCACGGATGCGGGCACGCTGATTGGCCGGCACGTTGATTTTGAGATTGGCCTGATAGCGCTCAAGGATGGTCGCCTGGATTTCCTCGACCAAATCACCGGCGGCACCGGCATACTGACTCTCCGGATAGCCGGCATAAACGTTGGCCAGCTGGGAAAAAGCACCCTGACCGTTGCGCTTGCGGGTCTTCGGGTCACGCTCGCCAAGAAGCAGATTTTTGATCCGTTCGTCGTCGGCGCCTTTGCCTTTGTCAATTTCGCGGTTCGCCTCGTCCAGAAGCATCTTGCCGATCAGATACTGACAGGCCGGCAACGGACTCATGCGCAGGACACCCTTGGATCCGTCCGGATCACTCTCTTTGTAGGCTTCGTGGATTCCCTGCAAATCGGGAAGATACTCACGGATCATCTCCTGAGCGCCTTTGATGTCACCCCGAAGCATCTTGGCGTGGGCCATGCCGTTGATGGCATCCCCGAAGAAGGCGTCCTGGACCCAGACCATGCGGCGGGCCAGTTTCTCGGCCTCATCGACCAAGGCATCCCGTTCCTTGCCGGCCGGAGAGTTCTCGGCCTGAAGCAGCAACGTCGAGAGGAACTCGGCCTGAAGGTTACGCTTGATGCTGTTGTCGGCGGCATTTTCAATGCCCAGCCGATACAGCGGCAACGTCTCCTGAGCGCGATCAAGACGCTTGAGCATCTGAATGTAGCTGTAGGCCGCCTCGACAAAACTCTTGCGGGCCGCGCCGGAGGGCTTCTTAAATTTGTCGAAGAAGGCTTTGTAAATCTTCTCGGCTTCCTGGAACTTGTTGTAGGAGAAATAACTCTGAGCCAATTCGAGACGCAGCAGCCAAGTGTCCAGACTGTCCTGATCCGGGCGGGCATCAATCTTCTTCAGCACAGCATCCTGCTTACCCCCGCGCAGTTCGGCACGGATGGTCGCCGCTTCAAGCACACCGCCCGCATCCGGCCATTTCCGCTTGGCAGCCGTAATGACATCCTCGGTGAAATCGGCATATCCGGACGAAGAAAGCGCGTCGATATACCGGATTTCCTCATCAAGCGCCCGATCGGCGGCCGCGGCGTCCTGCGCGCGCGCCGCCGTCGCGGCAAGGACCGCCGCTCCGAGCGGAAGCATCCAGAGCCCGGCCCTGCGTCGAAATCTGCTGTTACTCATCGTCTGTGTATCCTTTCACACTTCCATGCAGTTTTGGTTGGATTATAACCCGTCGTTCCGCCATCCGTCAAGGCGAAAGGATGGAGTCGCCTTTCCGATGGTCCGAAGACGGCACCCCGGGGTACCGTTTCCGCCGCGCCTGCGGCCCAGGAGTCCGCGCGCAGCCCCGTCTTTACACACGCGCGCCATATGGCCTATAATTGGACGCATCACTTGCCCCCCTCACTTTACAGGAGATATCCGTATGTCAGACAACATCCGCCGCATCCTCGTGGTCAATGCCGGCAGCTCTTCGCTCAAGTTCACGCTCTTCGATATGCAAAACGAATCCGTTCTGGCCAAGGGCCAAGTCGAGCGCATCGGCATGGACGGTTCGCTCTTTACCTTCGAGAGCGCCAAAGCCAAGTTCAAGCAGGCTCCGACCGTGGCTCCTGACCACACCGCGGCCCTGAATACGGTCTGCGCGGCCCTCGTCGACCCCGAGAAGGGCTGCCTCTCCTCCATCACGGAAATCAACGCCGTCGGCCACCGCATCGTTCACGGCGGTGCCAAGTACACGACCCCCGTCCGCGTCGACGAAACGGTCATCGAGGGCATCCGCGAACTCATCCCGATGGCCCCGTTGCACAATCCGGGCGCGATTCAGGGCATTGTCGGCTGCATGGCGGTCCTGCCCGACGTGCCGCACGTGACGGTCTTCGACACGGCCTTCCACCAGACCATGCCTCCGGAAAGCTACCTTTACGGTCTGCCCAAGGATATCGCCGGGAAGTACGGCATCCGCAAGTACGGCTTCCACGGCACGAGCCACCACTTCATCACCGTGCGCGCCTCCGAGGTGCTCGGCATTCCGCTGGACAAGCTCAACATCATCACCTGCCACCTCGGCAACGGCTCCTCCATCTCCGCCGTAAAGAACGGCAAAGTCCTTGACACCTCGATGGGCATGACCCCACTCGCGGGCGTCCTGATGGGAACCCGTTGCGGTGATATGGATCCGGCCGTCGTCGTCTTCCTGGCCAAGCAGGGCTACACGCCCGACCAAATCAATGACATGATGAACAAGAAGGGCGGCATCCTGGCGCTCGGCAACACCGGTTCCAGCGACATGCGCGAACTCTGCGACGCGGCTCTCTCCGGCACCAATCCCGAGGCCAAGACAGCCCTGGATCGCCTGATCCACTCTTACGTCATGTACATCGGCGGCTACTACGCGCTGCTCGGCCGTGTCGACGCCATCATCCTGACCGGCGGCATCGGCGAGAACAGTTACGAGGCCCGCGGCGCCCTCCTGGACCGTCTCGGCGGCCTCGGCGTCATCCCTGACGATGCGCGCAACCGCGAATTCCGCTTCGGCAAGGAAGGCCGCATCTCCGCCGACGGTTCCACGCTTCCCGTCTACGTCCTGCCGACGAACGAAGAACTGATGATTGCCCGCGAGACCTACGGGATCGCCTGCAAGTAAGAAGTCTCGGTGCACATCCTCTTCGATCTGCGGACCATCCGCGACCTGTCACCCCCAACCGGCGCCTATCTTCGGGCGCTGGTTGGGGGGCTTCAGTCCTTTCCTCCGGAAGAGCGCCTGCGGTTCACGTTGCTTCTGCCGGCCGAAGATTCCACCGAGATTACCGATCACCCCTGCGTCACCGTCGTCCACGCGCACTACCCGGCCGACACGGCCGAGGGCCGCCGGGCCGTCCGCAACCTCGTGCTGCGCAGCCGCGTGGACCTCTACTGGGGCGCCGACCCCTTCCTCCATCCGCCGCGCCGCCCCTTCGGCAAACGGCTGACCGTGGTCCGCGCCGTGGAGGACCTGACCGCAGTCGGCCACGGCGGCTTCCTGAAACGCTTCTTCGGCCTGCGGCGCTTCAAGGCGCGCTGCCAGGCGGCCGACTGGATTGTCTGCCCCTGCCACACGCTGGCCGTCCGCCTTATCGCGATGGTCGGCCTGCCGAAGCGCCGCCGTGTCCGCGTCATCCGCAACGGCGTCCCCCCCGCCTTCCGCAGGCACACGCCGGAGGAAATCCGTGCCGTCCTGCGGCAGTTCCGCCTGCCGCTGAAATATACCGTCATCATCGCCCGCGAGGCCCCTGACAGCAATCTTGAAACACCGCTGCGGGCGCTGGCGGCGAGCAGCGAAGTACCGGCCATGCCCTGCGTCATCGTCGGCGCGTCGGCACCCTCCCCCACCCTGCGCGAACTGATCCGTGCCTGCCACCTCGAGGGGTTGGTCCGCTTCCTCCCCGATGACCTGTCCGACGCGACGCTCTCGGCGCTGCTGAGCGGCGCGCAGGTCCTCTTCGAACCGGCCCTGCGCGAGGGCTATCTGCCCTCCGTACTCTTCGGCATGGCCAGCGGCACGCCCGTCATCTGTGCCGCCACCGAATCCAGCGCCGAACTCTTCGGCGCCGCGGCCGTCCGCGTTCACCCGACCGACGTCAACGAGTGGTGCAACGCCTTCACCGCCCTTATGGTCTCCACCGTCATGCGGGACCGTCTCATCGCCCGCGGCACCGCCTGCGCCGAAGAAAACACCTGGCAGGCCGCCATCCGCGCTACCATCGCCTTCATCAAGGAGATTCTTCCCTGATGACCGGCGCCGAGCGGATCTTCCATGAACACTTTATGCGCCTGGCGCTCCGCGAGGCCGAACGTTCCGCCGAAGCCGGAGAGATTCCCTGCGGGTGCCTCGTCGTGCAGATGCCGGAGGATTTCTTCGTACCCGGCATCGCCCATCCGTCCCGCCCCGAGGATCCCCTGACGGGCCGAATCGTCGCGCGCGCCCACAATCAGACCGAGCAACTCTCCGACCCGACGGCTCACGCCGAAATGATTGCCCTCACCGCGGCGGCTTCCGCCCTCGGTTCGCCGCGCCTCTCGAAATGCATTGTCTACGTCACCAAGGAACCCTGCCCGATGTGCGCCGGCGCCTTAGTCTGGGCGAGACCGGAGATGATTGTCTGGGGACTTTCCGATCCCGATCGCGGCGGGGAGTCGGCTTTTGGTATTCTATCCGACAAGCGGATCAATCACAGGGCGGAACTTCTTCCCGGCATCCTCGAAGAGGTCTGCCGCGACTGCTTCAGAACATTTTTCATCAATCGCCGAAAGGGCCACGAATCATGACACTCAAACCTTTCCTCGCCTTTCTTGCGCTGTCCGCCGTCGGGCCGACTCTGGCCGAAAGCTTCCCCGCACCCGGTTGGGTGGAGCATCCCGACCCCTCGGCCTCGCCCTACGCCGAACCCGGCGGCACGCTGGTCTACGCCGGCAGCCACCCGCCCAAGAGCTTCAACGGCTACCTGGACGCCAACACCTTCACCAACATGATCTTCTCGTTGCTCTATCCCCCCATGCTGGGCATCGACCCGGACACCGGTGATTTCGCCCCGTCCGTCGCCAGCCGGTGGGAAGTCAGCGACGACAAACTCACCTACACCTTCCACATCGATCCGCGCGCCACGTGGAGCGACGGGTCGCCGGTCACCGCGCACGACGTAAAGGCGACCTTCGACGCCGTCATGGACCCGAACAGCCTGACCGGTCAGTACAAGGTGCTTTTCGCCGCCTTGGAGAGCCCGACCGTCGTCGATGACCGCACGATTGTCTTCAGGAGCAAGGAGGCCCACTGGCGTTATCTCAGCACCATCGGTCTCTCCTTGGCCATCATGCCCAAAGCCCTGCTTGAAGAGACCAACATCAACGACCTCAACTTCCGTTTCCGCATCACCGGCGGCCCCTACCGCGTCGAGGAGCTGAAGGAAGGCATCAGCACCACGTTGCGCCGCTGCCCCGACTGGTGGGTCTTCAAGACTCCCGGCGGCCAGGGCGTCTACAACTTCGACACCATCCGCATCCGCTTCTTCATGGACCAGAACAACGCCTTCGAAGCCTTCAAGAAGGGCGACGTCGACGTCTATGCCGTCTACTCGGCCCGCGTCTGGAACACCGAGAGCGTCGGTGAGCGCTTCGAGAAGAACTGGGTCGTCAAGCAGGTCGTCCGCAACCACCTGCCGATCGGCTTCCAAGGTCTCGCCTTCAACATGCGCCGCAAACCCTACGACGACATCCGCGTCCGTCAGGCCCTCGCCATGCTCTTTGACCGCCGCCGCATGGTCCGCACCCTGATGTACAACGCCTACTTCATGCAGAGCTCCTACTTCGAAGACCTCTACGACGAAGACCATCCCAACGGGAACAAGCTCATCGAATACGATCCGGCCAGGGCCTACACGCTCCTGCTGGAGGCCGGCTACAGCCGCAATCCGAAGACCGGCAAGCTCGAGAAGAACGGCGTGCCCTTCGTCGTCAATATCATGACGCGCTCTCCCTCCGACAGCACCTATCTGGCCCTCTACAAGGAAGCCTTGGACCGCCTCGGCATCGAACTCAACATCTCGCAGAAGGACTTCGCCACCTGGATGCGTGAGATGGAGAATTACAACTTCGACGTGACCACCAGCGCCTTCTCGGGCTCCATCTTCCGCGACCCCGAGCCGATGTGGTACTCTCGGTACGCCGACGCGCCCGCCGGCGTCAATCAGCCCGGCTTCCGCAACGAGGAGGTCGACAGGCTGATCGTGGCCCAGCGCGCCGAATTCTCCACCGCCAAGCGCAACGCGATGCTGCGCGAGCTCGACCGCATCGCGACTGCGACCGTTCCCCACATCCTGACCTGGAATACCGACTGCACCCGCCTGCTCTACTGGAACAAGTTCGGCACCCCCGACACCGTCCTCGGCAAGTACGGCGACGAACTCTCCGTACCGGTTTACTGGTGGTATGACCGCGATTCCGCGGCGGAGCTCGAGCAGGCCATGAAGGCCGGCGCACCGCTGCCCGGCCGCAAGGCCGTCGTCGATTACGACGAAGTCCAGAAGGCACGCCATCGGACGGCCGCGCCCGCCGCCCCTATGGCACCTCAGCCCCCGTCGGCGGCCAAGTAACCCGCCGATACGGCCCTGCCGGACCGCCGTGATGACGGCGGTCCGGCCGATGTATGCTCCGAAAGACACCTATGGACGAAGACGATCTCTTTAACGACATTCCCGCCCCTGCCCCGCAGCCCCCGGCTCCCATAGCCCACCGGCCGATTCCCGTGACCCAGCGCGGTCCCTTCGGGCGGCTGATGAACGAGAACTTCCTGCAGTTTGCCTCCTACTCCATCTGCGACCGTGCCCTGCCCACGGCCGAGGACGGCCTGAAACCGGTCCAGCGCCGTATTCTCCACGCCATGTGGGAGAAGGACGACGGGCGCTTCTCCAAGGTCGCCGGCGTCGTCGGCAACGCCATGCACTACCATCCGCACGGCGACGCCGCCATCAAAGACGCCATCGTCACCCTAGCCAACAAGCGTTACCTCATTCAGGGGCAGGGAAACTTCGGCAACATCTTCACCGGCGACGATGCGGCCGCCGGCCGTTACATTGAGTGCCGCCTGACCAAGCTGGCCAAGGAGCAGCTCTTTTCCCCCAAGGTCACCGCCTTCGTGCCCAGCTACGACGGACGCAACCAAGAGCCCGTCCTGCTGCCCTCCAAACTGCCGCTCTGCCTGATGCTCGGCGTGGACGGCATCGCCGTCGGTCTCTCGACCTCCATCCTGCCGCACAACTTCAACGAACTCCTTGAGGCCGAGATCGCCATCCTGCAAAAAAAGCCCTTCCGCGTCCTTCCCGACTTTCTCACGGGCGGCGTGATGGACGCCTCGGAATACGACGACGGCCGCGGCAGCGTCCGCGTCCGCGCGCGGATCGAGGAGCGCAAGGGCGAGAAAAACAAGCTCTTCATCACCTCCGTGCCTTGGGGCGTCACGACCGGCCGCCTGGCCGAGTCCATCGAGAAGGTCATCAAGTCCAAGCGCCTCCCCATCCGTCACATCGACGACTTCACCGCCGAGCAGGTCGAAATCGAACTCACCCTCGTCCCCGGCACCGATACCGAGAAGCTCCGCAAGGCCCTCTATGCCTTTACCGAGTGCGAACGGAAAATCTCCAGCCGCATCGTCGTGCTGAACAACAACCGTCCCTGCGAGATGACGGTCTCCGAACTTCTCGAGCGCGACGTCGAGTTGCTCCAGGCCATTCTGAAGGCCGAGTTCGAGGTTCGTCTCCGGGAGATTGACGATCTGCTGATCCGTAAGACGCTCGAAGCCCTCTTCATCGAAAAACGCATCTACAAGCGCATCGAGGAGGTCAAGACCGCCGAGGCCGTCTCGGCCGAGATCCGCGCGGGCTTTGCCCCCTACCATGCCATCGTCGGCCGCGACCTGACCGACGACGACATCGAGATGCTGCTCAAGATTCCGATCCGCCGCATCTCCCTCTACGACATCAACCGTCACAACGAGGAGATGAACGCGCTCCGCACTGAGGCCGGCGAAATCCGCGAGAATCTCGCCCACCTCGGCCGTTACGCCGTCAAGTATCTGAAGGGCGTTCTCAGGGAGTACGGCAAGGACTATCCCCGCCTGACGGAAATCACCGACGGCTTCCAGGAGATCGACGAACGCGCCCTGACCGCCACCGAGCTCACGCTGAAGTACACCGATGACCACTATGTCGGCCACGACGTGAAGCAGGGCCAGGCCCTCTTCCCCTGCTCCAGTCTCGACAAGCTCTTCTTCCTCTGGAGCGATGGTCGGTACAAATTCATACCGCCTCCGGACAAACTTCTGGTCGACGCCGTCTGGGGAGCCGATACCGATTGGCTCGACGCGCTCCGCCCGCGGGCGCCGATTCGTTACTTCACGGCCGGCATCTATCAGCGCGACGAGGTCTTCACCTGCGTCTATTACGAACCGACCTACGGCTTCACCTACATCAAGCGCTTCACCTGGGGCGGCATGATTCTCAACAAGGAGTACAATCTCATCCCCGAAGGCGCCACGGTCCTGCTCTTCTGCAAGGGCACACCGGAGGCCATCTACGTCAAGTTCAAGCCCCTAAAGCTCCAGCGCATCACGCAGCAAATCTTCGATCCGGAGGAGGCCCGCGTCGTCTCGGCCTCCGCCAAGGGTATCCAGATGACACCCAAACAGATTGAACGTATCTCCCTCAGAAAGCCGCAGTGGTGGAACGACGCCGAAGGCCTGACCAAGGGCGCCCTCTTCCCCTGAGGTCCGCTCCAAAACGGAAAAGGCTACCCGATCGGGTAGCCTTTTTTGTTGGCCAGCTTTCGGAGAGAGACTCAGAGGAGACCAAGCTTCCGGAGATAGACGAGGACGCCGTCCTCATCATTGGAGCAAGTCCGATGAAGCGCGGCGGCCTTCACTTCGGGCAGGGCGTTCTCCATGGCCACACTGTGAGTGCCGATGGCCATCATGCCAACATCATTGAGATAATCACCGAAGACGACAGCCTGCCCGGGACGCAGCCCGCGCCGTTCCAACAGCGCGCGGAGGGCATTGCCCTTGTCGATGCCGGAGCGCTGGACATCGACCCAATGGGCGCCGGAGTGAATGACGCGGCAGGTCGGCGAATCGAAGACCTTCAGCCTGGGCAACAGCACATCGCCGGCCTGCGGATGGAAGAGCGCGAGTTTGCAGACCTCCGGATTGTGCGCCTCGGCGGGCGCGCTCCAGAGTTCCGTCTTCCTGAAATAGAGGCCGATTTCCTCCAGATATTCGGGATGACGGTTGCTGATGGAGGCATGGACGGGGCCGCAGTAGACCGGCACCGTGAGGGGGTCAGCCATCGCGGCCTTCAGGATGTCATCAAAGAAGGACGCGGGGGTCAGATCGGAGAAATAGGGCTCTTCCGCGTGGGCCTCATAGCCCAGAGAACCGTTCTCGGCGATAATGACGGGACTGACGCCGAGGCTGTCAAAGCGGGCGCGGAGGTTGGCATACTGGCGGCCGCTGGCGATGACCCAGTCGATGCCACGCGCGGCCAGGCGTCTGACCGTCTCCGTGAAACCGACCGGCTCGGCATGGGCGCTGTTCAGCAGGGTTCCGTCCATGTCGGTCACGACAAGACGGATATCGGATTCGTTATGCATGGCGCGAAACTATACCAGAAGCAGGCCGCAGGAACAACAGCGCCCGGCACAAAAAAGGCGGCACCGGATCGGTGCCGCCGATTGGTTTCAGGCGGGGACAGGAATCAGTTGGAGCCGGTACCGCTCTGCATGAAGGTGAAGGCATCATCGCCCTGCTTGTAGTCGGAGAGCTTGCCGCTACCGAGGGATTCGACCATGGCCTTGGGATAGACTTCGTCGGCACCGAACTTCTTGCCGGAGCCGTCCTTGTAGATAAGGACGCAGCCGTCGCGGCCGAAGGGACGTGACGTGGTGAGGAGGGTCTCGACGTCCGTGGTAGAGTCGTTGCCGGTCGCACTGGCCAAAGCCTGGCCGTTCACGTTCTTCGTCGCGAAGACAGGGGCGGAGGCAGGTATCTCACGGGTGTTCTTGGCGAGGATCCAAGCGCAGTTGCGGTCATCCAGGGTGGTACTGGAAGCAGCGGGGACGCCCTCACCGGCAATCATGGCAGGCTCGATGTCCTTCAGCACCTTCAGACGGTTGCGCTTGGTCACGTCCTGCTGGGAGACGTAGAGAGCTTCCTGGAAGTAGGAAGCCGTGGAGTTGAAGTCCTGATTCATCTTCGGGCCTTCCTGGTTGCCGTCTTCCTGAAGGTCGGCATTTTCGCTGGCCGGCCAGGCGAGACCTTCATAGCGGCCGCTCATATCGGCGGCGATGATGGCCTGAACGACCTTGCGGCCATTGCCCATCATACCCGTCAGCTTGCCCTGGAGGAGGAAGTTGGTCACGGGGCCGAAGAGGGACGTCGCGAGAATACCGATAATAACGATCACCACGAGCAACTCGATCATGGTGAAGCCGCGTTTGGATTGAGCCATCATTTGTCTTACTCCTTGATTAGGGAATCGGATTGGGTTTTTGCACCGTCGGTAACGTCCGTTGCCCGTGCACGGAATTAGATTAGCAAATCAAAGACGCCTGTCACAAGAAAAAACGACATCAGCGTGATGTGTGAAAAATGCACAATTAAAAGACGCACCCTTGAAGAGGAGAGGAAGTCCCCCTCCCTCGCCCCCGGGGGGCGACGCGCCGATCAGGATCAAGGCATGAGAAAGTCAGCCCAATGTGCGACAGTATGCGTGAATAAGAACCAAGCGCGCAAAGAGGCTGACGAAATGAAATGGTGCAAATCCGGATCACACTTTACAGAGAAAGACCGTTTCATGATTCAGAAAATCCGGAACACTCCTGACCATCTTCCTCACGTGAGTGTTCGTGAGGCAGCAAAGATCCTTGGTCTCTGTGAGGCAACACTCCGACGTGAACGCAAAAAGCGATTGCACTGAAGGCAAATCCTGTATGCGCTGAATGATGGGCCAGAAATCAAATGGCAATACTTCCCCTAATCTACGCGAATAAGGTCATGTGTGATCTGCCGCGAAAGGGAGGGGGCCCCTACCCTTCTGACCTGACGTCACAGAAGGTTTGCCACTTCATTGTGCCCTGAGCCGGACGTCCGCATTGCCCAAGCGCGACCGCAGTATGGCCGCAACACGACCTCTTGGGCTATAGCCGTAGCGATGCTTGGGCTATAGCCGTAGCAGATCTTGGGCTATAGCCGTAGAAGCCCTTGGGCTATAGCCGTAGAGGTCGGACTTTGCCGAGACGCCGGTCTGGATCTGCCGCATCTCTGGTCCGTGACCGAGGGCACTCCTATCGCTGCGCACGCCTGATCCCGGAGAAAGCCGGCCGCAACGTTGTCGGCACCTGCTGCGTACGGCGCGGGGCGGGACATGAATTCGGCTCCGCCCGGGCTGCCGTCGGGTATCGCGGGGTCACTCGTCATCCGAGGTGAGCCTATGGCCCAAGAACGTAGGCGCACGTACCTAATTCCGATAAACAGCGGCGCATTTAGTTGTTCCGAAAAAGGAAGACACTTGCTCCGCAGAGAGGGCGCAGACCCTTTTCACCTCCTGAACGCTCCGAATGGCCCCTATTGCTCCGGCAGTTAAATATCTGCAAGCCGCGAAGGTCGCGTGAAACGCTGCTGGAAAAAACCGAATCTCATATGCAGATGGTCAAATCCACCCCAGAGCGTGTAAAAGGCTACTTCAAGGACAGGCACGTCCAGTATGCCGCTCATGCTGATATTTAACTGCCGGAGCAATAAAGCACCTCCTGGCCCACCTCAGGGCCTCTTTCGGTCTCAAGTTGACCCACGCTTTGGAAGGAGTAAATGCACTTTACGCTCATTTACTCTTACAACGGCGCACTTCGGATGGCGAGTGACCGTTTTGAAATATACACGACACGCTCCCGCTGGGAATCGGACATTTTTTGTCCGCTCGAATCGGACACTTTTTATAAATGCATAAAATATAGACTGTTAGAACGAG
>CALXSH010000044.1 GCA_944391065.1 uncultured Kiritimatiellota bacterium
AAGGCCGCCTAAGGGACGGGCCGTTTGGATGAAGAGGGGTTCCGCGGATACGGGGCCCCTCTTTTGGTTTTCGGATGTCTTGGGCGGGAAGGCTGGGCTTTCTGACGCGTGCGCAGGGTTTCGCCGCGTGGCTTAAAGGTCTCGGTTGGGTGGCCCGGATGGGGCTTCTTATGAGGGAGGATTGAGGATGCGACAGACACTGGTTATGGCGGCGGTTGGGCTGGCGGCGGTTTCGCTCTCGGCGGAGACGGCGCTGTGGAATTATGTGGCCGGGTCGGAAGAGGCCGGGCCGTGGCCGATTTATGCCGCGACGCAGACGGCGCCGGAGACGCTGCGGCTGGAATTGGCGGTCGATGCCGCGCGGGCGGAGGAGGAGCCGCAGGCGGTCCTCGCGCTGAGCGACGGGGAGGCCGCACGGCTGACGCTGACGCTGGCGAAGGGCGCGGGGGGAGAGGCGGCGCCTGAGGGCTATACGGTCACGGCTGTCGGGGATGACGGGGCGGCGCTGGCCTCCTGCGTCTATACCGACCCGGCGGCGCCGATCGTGCTGGCGTATACCCAGACCGCGGAGGGGGGCTCCTTCGGGCTGCAGGCCGGGGAGGGGGAGGCGGTGACCTTCGCGGCTGAGCCGCTGACGGCGCTGACCGTCAGCGCGGCCGGGGCGCCGCTTTTCGGAGCCGTGGAGTACGGGGCGCTCTACGGCGAGCTGCCCTACCTCTGGGAGTACGGGGAGGGGCATGCCCAGAGCGATCTGGGGAGCTATACGGTCTATGGAAGCTCGGATACGATGCCGGAGGTCCTGCAGCTGAATATCCGTCTGGATCTCTCCTGCGTGACGGATACTGCGGCCGGGACCGTCGTCAAGTTTGGCCAGTGGGCCGGCGGCAATACCTTCCTGAAGGCTCAGAAGGGCGATGCCGGGTATACCGTCGGCGTCTACGGCGGCGGGACGGCCTTTGCCACGGATACGGTCACGGAGGCGGCGCAGGAGTACCGCCTGATCTACACCAGGCGCAAGGCGGGCGGCTATAAGCTGAACTTCCTGAAGGGCGATGTCTCCCTCGGCACGTCGACGGCTCCCACGATGAACGGGCTGAGCGTGATGACGCTGGAGTCGGGGACGGCCATCCCGAATGCGGCGGCGCTGACGGCGCTTGATATCTCCGACGCGGTGGCCTATACGTGGTTTTACGGCGAGGGCCATGAGCGGAATGGGGCCGGCGAGTGGGCCTTCTTCGACAAGGCCGCGACGGATGCCGGCAACAATCCCGGCAGTGCCTCGGTCCGCATTCTGCTCGATCTCGCCAAGGCGGGGGAGAGTCTGACGGCGGAGGCGCAGCAGGTCCTCAAGCTGGGGCAGTGGTCGGGCAACAACACCATTCTCAAGGCCGCCAAGAATGCCAAGGGCGCCTACATTTACGAATTTTCCAACAACGGCGGGATCTTTGCCGTCGCGGCGCTGGACAAACCGACCGCGCAGGTGGATGTGGTCTATGCCGGCGCCTCGAACGGTTACGCGGTGAGCCTGTATGTCGACGGCTCGGAGATTGGGGCCTATACGGCAGGCAATATGAACGGCCTCAGCCTGATTGTCGAGAGCGGTTATCCGCTCCGTGCCGCCGCCGCGGAGGTGGCCATCGGCGAGGGGCAGGCCGTGACCCGGGAGACCAAGACCCTCGCGACGCTGACGCCGGCCGAGCGGCGCATTCTCGAGCGCGTCGCCGCGACCCGCCCCACGCCTCAGCAGGCGGCCTGGCAGCGGATGGAGCTGACGGCCTTTGTTCACTTCGGCGTCAATACCTACACCGATCAGGAGTGGGGCAACGGGACCGAGGATCCCGACATCTTCCAGCCGACGGACCTGGACTGCGATCAGTGGGCCAAGGCGCTCCGTGCCGCGGGATTTAAGCTGGCCATCCTGACGGCCAAGCACCATGACGGCTTCTGCCTCTGGCCCTCCGATACCACCGATCATGACGTGGCCTCCTCCTCCTGGCTGGGCGGAAAGGGTGACGTGGTGGACGAATTTGTCGATGCGATGCGGGCCAACGGCCTGAAGGTCGGTCTTTATCTCTCGCCCTGGGACCGTCACGAGCCCTCCTACGGCGACAATTCTCCCGGTGATTACGACGACTTTTTCGTCGCGCAGCTGACCGAGCTGCTGACCCGCTACGGCACCATTGACGAGATGTGGTTTGACGGGGCTGTCGAGGCGTCCGATCCGCAGACCTACGACTGGGACCGGTATTACGCCACAATCCGCGAGCTGATGCCCGACTGCCTCATCGCCGTCTCCGGGCCCGACATCCGCTGGGTGGGCAACGAGGGCGGCATGGCCCGTGAGAATGAGTGGAGCGTCGTGCCGGCCTCGGCCTTCAACAATGATGCCATCCGCGATGCCTTCAACGATTTCCATTACGAGGATGTCGATCCCGGCACGATGACCGAGCCTTCGGCGAATTCGCAGTCGCCGACGCTCGGCTGTCTGGACGAGGTGATCCGCTTCGGGGAGACCATCTGGTATCCTGCCGAGTGCGACGTCTCCATCCGCTCGGGATGGTTCTACCACGACTCGCAGTCGCCCAAGACGCTCGAGCAGCTGATGAATATCTACCGGAGCTCGGTCGGGCGCAATGCCGTGCTGCTGCTCAATGTCCCGCCCAACCGCAAGGGCCTCTTTGCCGATACCGATGTGCGGCGTCTGGAGGAGTTCGGCCGGGAGATCCGGGAAACGTTCACGATTAACCGACTCGGTGCCTTTGACCCGGACGATCCGGCGGTCAACGTGGCCGAGGGGGTCTATGAGCGCATTCTGGATGCGCCCGTGACCTTCGATACGTTCGATATCCGCGAGAATATCGATTTGGGCCAGCTGGTCGAGAGTTTCCGCGTCGAGGCGCGCGATCCCGCGACGAGAGAGTGGAGCGAGATTGCCTCGGCCGGCAATATCGGCAACCGCCGCATCATAGCCCTCGGGCGCGATGTCACCGCCGACGGCGTACGCGTCGTCATTGAGGGCACCCGCGCCGACCCGCACATTCAGTCCTTCGGCGTCTACAAGAAGACGTCGCCGCTGCCGGGCTTCAGCCTCCGCCTCCACTGAGCGCAGGCGCGGTCTGCCGCAGACTCCAAGAAAGGGCCCGCAGGCATGTCTGCGGGCCCTTTTCCGTGCGGGGCGCTCAGGCGCCGAGGGCGACGTCGAGGATCATCATGACGGTGAAGCCGACGGCGAAGAAGAGGGTGCCGACGTTGGAGTGGCCGCCCGCGGCGGTTTCGGGGATCAGCTCTTCGACGACGACGTAAATCATGGCGCCGGCCGAGAGGGCCAGGCAGAAGGGGAGGATGGGGACGAAGAGGGCGGCCGCGGCGATGGTGAGCAGGGCGCCGAGGGGCTCGACGATGCCGGAGAGGGCGCCGTAGGCGAAGGCTTTGCGGCGGGAGGCGCCTTCGGCGCGCAGGGGCATGGAGATGATGGCGCCCTCGGGGAAGTTCTGGATGGCGATGCCGACGGAGAGGGCGAAGGCGCCGGCCAGGGTGATGTCGGCGCTGCCGGCGAGAAGGCCGGCGAAGAGGACGCCGACGGCCATGCCTTCGGGGATGTTGTGGAGGGTCACGGAGAGGACGAGGAGCGTGGAGCGGCGGAGTTTGGCGCGGGGGCCTTCGGCCTCCTCGGCGTGGAGGTGAAGGTGGGGAATGAGGCGGTCGAGCGCCAGCAGCATGAGGATGCCGAGCCAGAAGCCGACGGCGGCGGGGACGAAGGCCCAGGTGCCCCAGCGCTCGCCGGCCATGTCGATGGCGGGGATGATGAGGCTCCAGACCGAGGCGGCGACCATGACGCCGGCGGCAAAGCCGGTGGCGGCGCGCTCCAGGAAGGGGCTCATGCCGCGGCGCATGAGAAAGACGGTGGCGGCGCCGAGGGTGGTGCCGGCAAAGGGGATGAGGATGCCGATCCAGGCTGCAAGATTCATGGCGGGGTCTCCTTGGTGTCGGGTTGGGGATGTGCGGGGTCAGTCGAAGATGTCGAAGGCGTCAAGGTCGGGGGTGCGGCCTTTGAGCTCGGGGTATGTCTCCACCAGGGTCTCCCGGATTTCGCTGACCGTGTCCCGGAGCGGATTGCCCAGGAAAGCGAGGTCGCAGACGGCAAGCATGTCGTAGGCGAGGGTGGGATTGCGCGGGGTGCCGCGGCCTTCGGCATGGAGCAGGGCAAGGGGGAGGTAGAGGGTGGGATTGCCTTTCGCGCCCAGGGTGAGGAGGCGGCAGGCTGCGGCGTAGTCGGCGGGAATGCCTTCGCCGGCGGCGGCCATGAGGCCGACGGCACCGGCGGCGCGGAGGTCGCCTCTGCCGTCGGCCAGGGCGCAGAAGAGGGCGTAGGCGCGGGGGAGGTCCTGAGGGGCACCGTCGCCGTCGCGGAGGCGGCAGGCGAGTTCGTAGCGGGATTCGGAGTGGCCGGCCTCGGCGGCCAGGGTGAGCCAGGCGAGGTGCTCCGCGGGGTCGTTTGCCGTGTCGTGGGCCAGCATGGCCGCGGCTTCGGGATGGCCGCCGCGGGCGGCGCGGGTGAGCCAGTGGCGGGCGTAACGGCGGGTGTCGGGGTAGCCGCTGCGGGCGGCGTCGGCATAGAAGCGGCCGATGATGAATTGGGCGTCGGGGTCGCCTGCGCGGGCCTGGGCGCGGATGGCGCGGGCCTCGTCGCTGTCTTTGGGATCGGTGCCAAAGGTTTTGATGCCGTAGCGCCGGAGCGCGCCGTAGGATTTGCTGCAAATATTGCCGGCGATGGCGGCGCGGCGGTACCAGAGGATGGCGAGGTCGTCGCGGCGGGGGACGCCGAGACCCCGCGCGTAGTGTTCCGCGAGGCGCTCCATGGCCTCGGGGTCGCCGTCGCGCTCGGCGGAGACGGTAAACCAGCGGACGGCCTGGACGTCGTCGCGGGGGATGCCCATCAGGCCGAAGCGGTATTTGAGGGCGAGATTGTAGGTCGCAAAGGCGTTGCCGCGGGTCGCGGCGAGGGTGACCCAGTCCAGAAGGCTGCGGCCTTCCCAGGAGTCGAGGAAGCCGTTCTGAATGAGGAGGGCGATTTCAAAGGGGGCGTCGCTGTCGCCGGCCTCGGCGGCCCGGGCGAACCAGTAGGCGGCCTTTTCGGGGACGGTGTTGGCCAGGCCGCAGGAGTAGTGGTAGCCGAGCTCCGCCATGGCCCCGGCGTCGCCGGCTTCGGCGCGCGCGACCAGCGCGGGGTCGGGCGGCAGGGGCAGGCAGGCTCCGTCTTCCACGCTGCCGCCTTCTTCGGCGGCGTTTGCTTCGGCGGCTTCGGGGGCGCTCCCGGGGGCCGGGGCGGTCTGCGGCACGGGGGCGGTCCGGCAGCCGGCAAAGAGGAGGGCGAGCAGAAGCGGGAGGACAGACGGCGGCAATGTGTTCATGGCAGACTCCTAGATTTTACGGCGGCAGTATGACACAGCGGCGGGCGGATGGCAAGCGGAATCGCCGCCCGGCTTGCGGGCCGGGCGCCGGTCGGGTATCATGGGCGCCACTCTGCGGGAGCATCATGTCGCATCGCACAACGGTCCTTTTAATGGGGAGCGTTTTGTGTTTTTCGTTTAATATGCTGTATTTGTAGTTTGTTATACGACTTCTCTGTGCGCCTTTTTTCTTTACGCCGGGAGGGTTGTTAGATATAATATAGGGGACTTGACGAATTTGAGTACAAGGATGAGTTTTGAAAGTGAGGGCGGCTTGAAGTTTAGATTGGGAGAGCTTTTTTGTGGGCCTGGGGGGATTGCGACAGGTGCAATGGCAGCGCGCGTTATGGATGTCAGCGGCGAGTCTTTTTCTGTTACCCACGCATGGGCGACGGATTACGATGCCTCTACGTGCCGGACGTATACGCGCAATATTTGTCCCGAGCATCCGGAGAGCGTATTGTGCGACGATATTCGGCAACTCGATTTGGATGTGTTTCACGGAATTTCCGAGATCGATGCGCTTGCATTTGGGTTTCCTTGCAATGACTTTAGTCAAGTCGGGGAGCAGAAAGGCGTGCATGGGTCCTTCGGGCCTTTGTACAAATACGGGGTCGAGGTCTTAAAGCGCTATCAGCCGAAATGGTTTATGGCTGAAAATGTCGGCGGATTGCGTTCGGCCAATGACGGAACGGCGTTCAGCCGTATTCTGCTTGAGATGTTCAATGCCGGGTATTCGCTGTATCCTCATTATTACTCATTCGATCGTTATGGTGTGCCGCAGTCTCGGCAGCGCATCATCATTGTCGGTATTCGGAAAGATTTGCCGTTTAAGTTTCGCGTTCCGTCTCCTGAGCCTTTTGCGCATTGTGACAATACCTGTCGCAACGCCATTGAAAATCCGCCGATTCCGGCAAACGCACCCAACAATGAGCTGACTCGTCAGTCGGCCGAAGTCGTCGACCGTCTGAGGTACATCAAGCCTGGGCAAAATGCGTTTACTGCCGAACTTCCGGAGCGTCTTCGGCTGAATGTGCGCGGTGCGCGTATCAGTCAGATTTACAAACGCTTGGATCCCAATCGGCCGGCTTACACTGTGACTGGAAGCGGCGGAGGCGGAACGCATATGTATCACTGGTCGGAACCCCGTGCGCTGACGAATCGCGAACGGGCACGGTTACAGACATTTCCGGACACCTTTGTTTTTGAAGGCTCCAAGGAAGAGGTACGCAAGCAAATCGGCATGGCTGTTCCCTGCAAAGGTGCTCAGGTCATTGTTGAGGCTATACTGAAGACTTTTGCCGATGTCCCGTATGCATCGGTGAAGTCCTCTTTCCCGCCTATGATTCATCTTAGGGAAACGCCTTCTGCCGTCAGGGGGGAAGAGGAAGAAGGTAGCGTCAAAGATTTGTATGCGCAGATGGAACAGCCTGAAATGGTTTTCCAATTCTATGAACACGGCAGTGCATTCAAGACAGGATGGGAAGATTGTGTCGTTAGTTGAGCCGTTGATTGAATCCGAACTCTTTGCCCGTGTGTTGCTCGATCCGGCGATGCATGACCCGGATTTGGATTCAATAAGGATAGTTTCCGGATACGCGAGTGCGGCATTGGCTTTCGGTCATTGTTATGCCCTGCGGGAGCGGAAGAAGTCTCTGAATGTAGATTTGGTCTACGGTATGGCCGGCGCGGACGGCGTGTCGAAATCCAATCATAAAGGCTTTCTTTCGCTTCAGGAGCAGAAGGAGTTTGCCTTTAACGGTTCCTTTCGATGCGCGTACGTGAAGAAACCTGTCGCGGTACACTCAAAAGTCTACGTCTGGTGCCGTGGCGAGCAACCGCTCTATGCGTTTGCCGGTTCGGCAAATTACACCGAAAACGGATTCCGTGGCCCCGCCAGCCGCTATGAGGTGCTGACGCCCTGCGATCCGATTTCAGCGCTCAATTATTTCAAATGTATCAGTGGGAAAACGATTGCCTGCGAAGCTGCGGATATCGCAGATTTTGCGAACCATGCTCAACAGAGGGCTGGGGGTCAGGCTTGCCTTGGCAAGGTTGTCGTGGAGAGTGACCGACGGTCGCCGTTTTATGGGCTACAGAAAGTTACGTTGTCTCTCATCAACAAAAAGGGCAATCCCGGCGATGGCTCGGCCTTAAATTGGGGCGTTCGTTCTGGAGGCCGGCCGAGAGAATCCAAAGGGTCTTTTCGCGATCCAAATCAGGCTTATATCAGGCTTACGGCTGGCGTTTACCGAACCGGCTTTTTCCCGCCGATAGGGGCACGTTTCACGGTGCTGACGGATGATGAGACCATCTTTACCTGTACGCGTGCGCAACAAAACGGCAAGGCTATCCATACGCCGCAGGATAATGCGGAGTTAGGGCGCTATTTCCGTAAACGGTTAGGACTTCGTGAGGGGGCCTGCATCACCGCAGGAGACTTGCAGAGGTACGGCCGTACAGATGTCGTCTTCTATCGGCTTGATGATGAAAACTACATTATGGACTTCGCGCCACCGAAGCGGGGCAGGCGATGATTTTATTTCCATCGGTTGCTTATTTTGCCGTCGGGGCCGGTTTGTCAGGGGCCATGGTCCGCGTAACATGTCTGATTAGATGCCTCAACTTCGGCGCGGCCCGGATGTTCTTCCTTTTCGGAGTGTTTGTGTGTGTCGGATAAAGGTTGCTGGATTAGCCAGTTTGGCGACCAGTACGGATTCGTCTATAATCGTGCCCGGCTTTGTCTGGAGAGACGGTGAGGCGGGTTGAAGCGGGAGGACAGACGGCGGCAATGTGTTCATGGCAGACTCCAAGATTTTACGGCGGCAGTATGACACAGCGGCGGGCGGATGGCAAGCGGAATCGCCGCCCGGCTTGCGGGCCGGGCGCCGGTCGGGTATCATGGGGGCACGGTAACCCTGCAGGGAAAGGTGCGGACGTATGGGACAGCATGTGACGACGGGCACGGAAAAGACTTTTGTGACATGGATGGGATGGCTTCGGCTGCTGGCGATGCTGATGGTGTGCGTGTGCCACGCGGGGGATCCGCTGATGGCCTTCGGGACGCCGGGGGAGAAGGTGTGGGGGGAGGTTTACGGGTCGTTTGTGCGGCCGTGCGTGCCGCTCTTTGTGATGCTGACGGGGGCGCTGATTCTGCCGGTGCGCGAGACGATCGGGGGGATGGTGAAGCGGCGCGTGACGCGCGTGGTGTGGCCTTTTCTGATTTGGACGGCGGTCTACGCGGCGCTGCCGTGGCTGCTGCATACGCTTGGGGTGGCGCAGGATACGGTGCAGCGGGTCTTCTTCCCCTTCGCGGCGCCGCTGCATACGGAGGCGGCGAGCATTCCGCGGACCTTCGTGCTTTCGCTCTTCCAGTTCAACCAGTACGCGGTGCAGCTCTGGTACATCTATCTGCTGGCGGGGCTCTATCTCTTCATGCCGATTCTCTCGGCGTGGCTGCGCGAGGCCCCGATGCGTTCGAAGGTGGCCTTCCTGGGGCTGTGGGGCGTGTCGCTGCTGGTGTGGTATTGGCCGCTCTTCCTGCACGCCGTGCTGCGGACGGCGTGGGGAGCGGAATTCTTCGCGGACTATGCGGTACGTTTTCTGGGGGCGCCGACGGTCTCGCTGTCACAGCTTACGGCCTTTGAGTCCTATCCGATCCTGGGGGCGTGCGACTGGAATACGTTCGGCGGGCTCTATATGTTCGGCGGGTTCGTAGGGTATCTGGTGCTGGGGCACGTGCTGAAGAACGTGAAGCTGGGGCTCGGCAGGACGCTGGCGGTGTCCCTTCCTCTGATTCTCGTGGGGTATGCCGCGGTGCTGGCGGGGACGCATTGGGCCTGGACGTATCCGGGCGGGTGCACGGCAAAGGCGGCGGAGTTTTTCTGGTGGTACTGCTCGGTGCCGGTGGCGATGATGTCGGCGGGAATGTTTCTGCTGATCAGGCGGATCGCGTGGGCGCCGGGGCCGGTGCTGGCGCTGCTGAAGGATTTTTCCGCGTGCGGGTTCGGCGTCTTCTGCGCGCACTATGTCTTCGTGACGGGAGCCTTCTTCCTGCTGCGGGACCTGTTGCCGATTCCGGCATTGGTGCCGGCGGCGGCGGTTTCGGGCCTGGCGGTGACGTGGGTCATCATTTCGGCGCTGGACCGGATTCCGGGGGTGCGGAAGGCCATCGGCTGAGGGAGAAGCGAAAATCTTCGGAAAACCATCCTTTTTTGTTGCAAGAGGGATGGAAATGTGCTACCTTTTGGTAAAATTATAGCGAAAAAGTGTAGGCACAAGGGTGCCGAGAGACCCGTTATACTGATTCCAGGAGTCCGACAGGTATGGCAAGAGTTCCGGCGAAGTCCGCGACCGCGACGAAGAAGGCGTCCGCGCGCGGAACGGCGAAGTCCCAGGGCAAATCGACGCGTTCCAGGTCCTCCAAGGCCGCCGAGCTGGCCGACGGGGGAAAGCCCCAGGGGTCCACGGACGGGGAAGAGGAGATTTCCGGCGAGGATCTGGTCGACGAGGCGGTGGGGATGGATATCGACGCCGAACTCGAGAACCTGAACGATTCCGAGAACGTGGGCGGCGTGCTCTACGACCGCACGCTGCACCATGACGTGCTGAAGGATTCCGCTACCGACGACAACGGCATCGAGGACGAGGAAGAGGCCGACGACGAATCGGCCCTGGCCGGTCTTGCCGGCGGGTCGGACATGCGTTCGGTCTTCCGTCAGACCGAGGAAGAGGCCAAGAAGCAGCGCGCGCTGGAAGATCTTGACGCCCTTGAGGAGCGCGAGGAGTGCCGCGAGCGCATCAAGCAGCTGGTGGCGTTGGCCGAGAAGCAGAGCCGCGTGCTCTCGATCGAGTCGGTCAATGAGATGCTGCCGAAGGAAATCATTCGCGACACGGATATCGAAGTCTACCTGAACATCCTGAACGCGATGAACGTGAAGGTGGTGCCGCAGGCGGAGTTCGAGGCGGCCGTGGAGGCTCAGGAGGATGACGCGCGGGGCGGCGGACGGGTCGATTACATCGACGATCCGATCCGCATGTATCTGCACCAGATGGGCCAGGTGGCGCTGCTGACGCGTGACCAGGAGGTCTCGATCTGCAAGCGCATCGAGAAGAGCGAAGAGGCGATTGTCGATATCTTCAACCGTCTGCCTTGCGCGCCTGCGCTTTACGCCGAGGTGCTGCATTGCCTGGAGGTCGGCAAGGAGCGCTTTGACCGCGCGGTGTCCGACAAGTACAGCAACAGCCGTGACCACTACGTCGAGACCATGCATCCGGTGCAGGACGAGCTCCGCGCCATGAGCGAGCGCATGGGCCAGGCCTACATGCGTCAGGCCGAACTGGCCGGGGCCAAGGCGCCCGCCGCCGAGCAGGAGAAGGCCGCGGCCGAGCTTGACGCGCTCAGCGCCGATATGCGTAAGCGCTACGAAGGGCTGATGTTCAAGCAGAAGATGCTCGAGACGATCTGCGGTTATGCCGAGGAGCGCCTCTACCGCCCCTACAAGGAGCTGCTGCTCCAGCAGAAACGCCTGAACCGTCAGGGCAAGTCGAAGCGCCGTTCGCAGAATCTGGCCGAGGTCGAGGTGAAGAAGTCCGGGCTGGTGACGCAGTTCGGCATGCCGGCGGACCTTTTCATGAAGCGTTTCGAGGAGCTCCGCGCGGCACTGCGCGAGGGCGCCCAGGCGCGTAAGGAGATGGTGGAGGCCAACCTGCGCCTCGTGATCTCCATCGTCAAGAAGTACATGAACCGCGGACTGAGCTTCCTGGACCTCATTCAGGAGGGCAACACGGGCCTGATGAAGGCGGTGGAGAAGTTCGAGTACAAGCGCGGTTACAAGTTTTCCACGTACGCCACGTGGTGGATTCGGCAGGCCGCGACGCGCGCCATTGCCGACCAGGCCCGTACGATCCGTATCCCGGTGCACATGATCGAGACGATCAACAAGCTGCTGCGCGTGCAGAAGAAGCTGCTGCAGGAGCTTGGACGCGAACCGACCCCGGAGGAGACGGCCGAAGAGATGGGCGTGCCGGTCGAACGCGTGCGTTCGGTCTGCAAGATGGCGCAGCAGCCCATTTCGCTGCAGAGCCCGGTGGGTGACGGTGACGACGCCCATTTCGGCGATTTCATCGAGGACAAGTCGGCCGAACGCCCCGAGGACGTGACGGCCTACATGATGCTGCGCGAGCGTCTGCGCGAGGTGCTGTATTCGCTCAACGAACGCGAACGTCAGGTGCTGGATTACCGCTTCGGTCTGAGCGACGGTTTCTCGCGGACGCTCGAAGAGGTCGGCAAGCTGTTCTCGGTCACGCGTGAGCGCATCCGCCAGATTGAGGCGAAGGCGCTGCGCAAGCTCCGTCACCCGACGCGCATGAAGAAGCTGGAGGGCTTCATCGGCTCCCGCTGATCCCGCCGTCGCCCGTCCCCTCCACAGAACAGAAACCAGCAGTCACACCCAGAAAGAGTTCCGAGTATCCATGAGTCTGATGACCTTTGTCCGGAAGTTGTTCGGCGGTGCCCCGAAGCCCAAAGGGCCGGAGGAGCATATCGAGATTTACGTCGGCAACCTCAGCTATGACATGACCAGCGATCAGCTGCGCAAGGCCTTCGCCAAGTACGGCACCGTGCGCCGCGCACGCGTGGTCGAGAACCGTTCGAGCCGCCGCAACAAGGGGTTCGGTTTCGTTGAGATGGTCTACCGCAGCGAAGCGGAGGCCGCCATCAAGGCCCTGCATGACAAGGTCGTCATGGGCCGTCGTCTCCGCGTCAACGAGGCGAAGAATAAGTTCCGCGACCGCGACTGAGCCGGCCGCACCATTTAAGGAGTGAAAAACATGAGTATCCCCAAGACCCCCGCCGCGACGCCGTCCTCCGTGACGCTTCCCAGTCAGCATCCGACCGCCGAGATGACCGCCGACGGCCTGGCCCAGGACTTCCTCTGGAATATGCGCTTCAACCTGGCCAAGAGCGGTGACCGCGCCACCGAGCGCGACTGCTACAAGGCCCTTGCCCTCGCCGTCCGCGACCGCATCGTCGACCGCTGGATGGCCACCCAGGACGCCTACCGCACCGCCAAGGTCCGCCGCGTCTACTATCTCTCCCTCGAATTCCTCATCGGCCGTCTCCTCGGCAACAACGTGATCAACCTCCGTATGGAGGAGCAGTGCCGCAAGGCCATGGACTCCATCGGTCTGGACTGGAACCGTCTGCGTGACTACGAGATGGACGCCGGTCTGGGCAACGGCGGTCTCGGCCGTCTGGCCGCGTGCTTCCTCGATTCGCTCGCGACGCTCAATCTGCCGGCCACCGGTTACGGCCTGCGCTACGACTACGGTATCTTCCGCCAGCGTATCGTCGGCGGCGAGCAGAAGGAGGAGCCCGACAACTGGCTGAAGTACGGTTATCCCTGGGAAATCCAGCGTCCTGAGTACACCTGCCTCGTCTCCTTCGGCGGTCACGTCGAGCACTACAAGGGCCGCACCGGCCGCGACGAGTGGGTCTGGGTCCCCGCCCAGCAGGTTCAGGCCGTTCCCTACGACCTGCCTGTGGTCGGTTACAAGGGCACCACCGTCGGCACCCTCCGCCTCTGGAGCGCCCAGGCCACCAACGAATTCTCTTTGGAGGAGTTCAACCGCGGCTCCTACGTTGACGCCGTGCAGTCGAAGGTGCTTGCCGAGAACCTGACCAAGGTGCTCTATCCCAACGACTCCACCTCGCAGGGCAAGGAGCTTCGCCTCCGCCAGCAGTACCTCTTCGTGGCGGCTTCGGTGCACGACATTCTGCGCCGCTTCCGCGCCGAGGGCCATGAGTGGCGCCATCTGCCGAAGTACGTCTTCATCCAGCTCAATGACACTCACCCGACGCTCGTCATCCCCGAGCTCATGCGCATCCTCGTCGATGTCGAGGGCATCGAGTGGGACGAAGCCTGGAAGCTGACCCGCGCCTGCACCGGCTACACCAACCATACGGTCCTCCCCGAGGCCCTCGAGCGCTGGCCCGTGCCGCTGATGGAGTCGGTCCTTCCGCGCCACATGCAGATCATCTACGAGATCAACGCGCGTTTCCTCGGCCGCATCTCCACCCTCTATCCCGGAGACACCGCGCGCCTCGCCCGCATGAGCCTCATCGATGAGTCCGGCTCGAAGTACGTCCGCATGGCCAACCTCTGCCTGGTCGGCACCTCCGCCGTCAACGGCGTCGCCGCCCTGCACACCGAGATCCTCAAGAAGACCATCTTCAAGGATTTCTACGACATCATGCCGGAGCACTTCTCCAACAAGACCAACGGCATCACCCAGCGCCGCTGGCTGCTGAAGGCCAACCCCCGCCTCGCCAGTCTCATCACCGATGCGATTGGCGACGGCTGGATCACTGACCTCTCCAAGCTCACCGGCCTGAAGAAGTTCGTCAATGACGGTTCCTTCCTCGAGAAGTTCGCCGACATCAAGCTGGCCAACAAGCAGATTCTGGCCAACACAATCTTCAACACGCTCGGTTTCCAGGTCTCGCCCGAGGCGATCTTCGACGTGCAGGTGAAGCGTCTGCATGAGTACAAGCGCCAGCTCCTGCTCGTGCTGTACATCATCATCCTCTTCAACCGCCTGATCGAGAAGCCCGACCTCGACATCCATCCGCGTGTCTTCGTCTTCGGTGCCAAGGCCGCTCCGGGTTACTGGATCGCCAAGCTCATCATCCGTCTTATCCACGGTGTGGCCGACGTGGTCAACAACCATCCGCTGGTCAAGGGTCGCATCGCGGTTGCCTTCCTCCCGGATTACCGCGTCTCCCTGGCCGAGAAGATTATCCCGGCGGCCAACGTCTCCGAGCAGATCTCGCTGGCGGGCACTGAGGCTTCCGGCACCGGCAACATGAAGCTGATGCTCAACGGCGCTCTCACCCTCGGTACCCTTGACGGCGCCAACGTCGAGATCGCCCAGGAGGTCGGTGATGACAACATCTTTATCTTCGGTCTGCATACCGAGGAGGTCGAGAAACTCCGTCCCACCTACAACTCCCGCGCCATCTACGAGGCCGACCCCGAGATCCGCCGCGCGCTGGACATGATCCGTCGCAACGTCTTCTCGCTGATGAACCCCGGCATCTTCGAGCCGCTCCTCAAGAACCTGCTCGATTACAACGACTATTATATGCTGCTCAAGGACCTGCCCGACTACATCAAGGCGCAGGACCGCGTCCAGGCCCTCTACACCAAGCCGACCGCCTGGAACCGCGCTTCGCTCATGAACGTCGCCTGCTCCGGCAAGTTCTCCTCCGACCGTACCATCAGCGAGTACGCCAAGGAGATCTGGCACCTCGAGCCCTTCGTCGCCAAGTAAGGAATCGGGTATCGTGAGCGGTCGGTCCCCCGGCCCCTCATCCGAAAGGCCGCGCGGGGTTTCCCGCGCGGCTTTTTTGTGTCCGTGTGCCGTGCGGCGGGGAGGGAGCCCGCGGCGGGTTTGGTATAATCGGCGCCATGATTGAATTTCGCGACGTCAGCGTGCGTTACGGTTCCGAACCGCTCTTCGAGCACGCCTCCTTCAAGATCAACGCCGGCGAACGGATCGGCATCGTCGGCCCCAACGGGTCCGGCAAGTCGACCCTCTTCCGTCTCATCCTCCGCGATCTGACGCCCGACGCCGGCGACGTCATCGAGGAGGGCATGCCGCGCATCGGTTTTGTCCGTCAGCACCTGAAGGCCTCCGCGCCCGACCAGAGCCTCCTTGCGTACTGCCTCGAGGGAATTCCCGGATTCGGCCAGGCCGAGAAGGACGTGCTGCGGTTGGAGGACGAACTCACCCAGACCACCGATCCCGTCGTCCGCGATCGTCTCTTGCGTGCCCTAGGCGAGGCGCAGACGGCCTTTGAGCAGCTCGGCGGCTACACCCTTGAGGCCCGCGTGAAAGAAGCTCTTGGCGGTCTCGGCTACACCACCGAGGACTTTGCAAAACCCTTCGAGTCCTTCTCGGGCGGCTGGCGCATGCGCGCAGAGCTCTCCCGCGTGCTCGCCTCGAAACCCTCCCTTCTGCTGCTTGACGAACCCTCCAACTATCTCGACCTCCCCGCCGTCGAATGGCTTCAGCGCTTCCTGCGCGCCTACGACGGCACCCTGGTGCTCATCTCCCACGACCGCTATCTGCTGCGTGCCATCACCGACATTACCGTCGAGGTGGACGGCGGCACCGTCACGCGCTACAACGGCCCTCTGGACGTTTACCTCCGCGACCGCGAGCTCCGCTACAGGCAGCTCCTTCAGGCCAAGGCCAACCAGGACCGCAGGCGCGAACAGCTCGAGCGCTTCATCGAGCGCTTCCGTGCCCAGGCCACCAAGGCCGCCCAGGCCCAGAGCCGCGAAAAGCAGCTGGAAAAGATGGAGGAGATTCGGCTCCCCGCCCGCAGCCGTTCCGCCGGCTACATGCGCCTGCCCAAGGCCCCCCACGCCGGCGCCGAGATTGTCCGTCTTGAGGATGCCGCCTACACCTATCCCGGCGGGGACCATCCCATTTTCTCCCATGTCGACCTGCGCGTCATGCGCGGCGACAAGATTGCCATCGTCGGCTACAACGGCATGGGCAAGACCACCCTGCTGCGCCTCCTGGCCGGCGTCCGTCAGCCTACCGAGGGCAAGGCCGTCTTCGGCTACCATGTCGCCCCCGGCTACCAGAGTCAGGACCTCGCCGAGACGATGAGCCCCGACGAGACCGTCTTCAATATCGCCAAGGCCGCCGCCGGCACCTCCCTCCCCGAGAAGGAACTCCGCAACCGATTGGGCGGATTCGGGTTCGACGCCGAGGACTGCGCCAAGCAGGTCAAGGTCCTCTCCGGCGGCGAAAAAATCCGTCTGGCCTTCCTGCGGCTCTTCCTCAATCCTCCCAATTTCCTCCTGCTCGACGAACCGACCACGCACCTCGACCTCGAGGGGCGCGAGACCCTGCAGAAAGCCGTCCGCGACTATGACGGGACGGTCGTCCTCGTCTCCCACGACGTCGAGTTCGTCCGCGGCACGGCCGAAAATATCCTCGAAATCTCCCGCCGCGGCATCCGGCGCTTCCCCGGCGGATACGACTACTACATGGAGAAGACGGCGCAGGAGCGCGCCGCCGACGCGGCCGCCGCCCCGGCCAAGGCGGAGGACGACGGGTCTGCCCGCGTCTCCTCCAAGGATCTCCGCCGTCAGCGCGCCCAGGAGCGCGCCGCCAGAGCCCCCGAGATGAAACGCCTGAAGCGCAAGGTCGCCGAGGCCGAAGCCGCCATCGCCGCCCTTGAGGCCGAGCAGGCCGACCTCACCGCCCGTCTGGCCGAAGGCTCCCTGGACCCCAAAGGCATGGCCGACGCCGGCAAACGCCTCAAAGATATCCAGTTTGAGCTCAACGATCTCACCCGGGACTGGGAGGCCGCCGCCACCGCCCTGGAGGAGCTTACCGCCGCTCCCTGATCCCCGGAGACCCCGTATGCCCACCGTCCTGCTGCATCCCCCGAAAGTCGCCCTCTTCGACATGGACGGCACCCTCGTCGACAGCGAACGCCTCTGGAGCGAAGCGCTCGCGCGCCTCTTCGAGGATTACGGCGAGGTCCAGACCGCCAGACGCCTCATGGACGTGACCTACGGGCTGGCCTGGCCCGACGCCTACGCCGCCCTGCGCGCCCACTTCCCCCAGGTCATGCGCGGCTTTACCGAGCGCGCGCTGGGCGACGCGCTCTGCGCGAAATTCGGCGAACTCTTCCGCGAGGCCCCGCCGGCCATCCCCTCGGCCGTCCGGCTGCTGAAGCGCATCCGCGCCCGCGGCATTCCCTGCGGCATCGTCTCCGGCAGCCCCCGCGGCACCATCCTGAACAATTTGGAGACGCTGGGGCTGACCGCCGACTTCGACCTCGCCCGCAGCGTCCCCAGCGACGACATGCCCCGCGGCAAACCCTTCCCAGACGGCTATCGGCTTGCCCTGAAGCGCTTCGGCATCCGTCCCGACGAAGCCGTCGCCTTCGAGGATTCCCGCATCGGCTCGGCCTCTGCCGCCGCCGCCGGCATTCCCGTCTACGTCTGTCCGCCGCCCTCCTCCGCGCCCCGTCAGGACTATCCCGCTGCCGCCCGCCGCGTCACCTCCTGGGACGACATCGCCTTCTGAGCCGCCAGGCCACGGCCCGGCGGAAAACATGAAGATCTGCTCCCCGGTGTGCTCCGAATCGCCTCTTATGCATCCGCGGAAGGGAGCGTTCGCTTTCGGCACGGTACCGATGCGGCTGACGGGAATTGTCTTCTGCCGGGGGCGTTCCCTCGGGCGGAGACTGCGCCGTGAGACGCCTCGCACGCCTGACGGTGTCGGCACTCCTCCTGCTGACGTACCTTCGGCTCCTGCCTGCGTCAGCCTTGGGGCGGACGCAGGCCGCCGCGGAGCGCGTGCCCGTTTCTCTTCCGCTGCGGCGGGGTGAAATGTCAAGCTGTTCGCGCAGGTGCCAAGGGATGACCGAGAGTATTTTCATGCGGCGTTCTCCGTTTT
>CALXSH010000045.1 GCA_944391065.1 uncultured Kiritimatiellota bacterium
GCGTCAAGACTCTACCATGGGCCCGGCGACCTGCCAGAACCTCCGCTTACCCACAAATTCTCTTGAAGAGGCTAAAAAATGTCCGATTCCCAGAAAAATGAAAAAAAGCTTGCATGTCGGGTGGGGAGGTGCTATACTGTGCGCCGTTTTCTTCCCCGGGGAGGTAGCTCAATTGGTTAGAGCTCCGGACTGTCGATCCGGAGGTCGCGGGTTCGAGCCCCGTCCTTCCCGCCATTTTTCCAGGAAGAGAACCCCGAAACCCGGGGAGGTAGCTCAATTGGTTAGAGCTCCGGACTGTCGATCCGGAGGTCGCGGGTTCGAGCCCCGTCCTTCCCGCCATTTTAAGTGTGAGTTCACACTCCTTTCGTGTTGTTGTAGCCGCGCGGACGTCAGTCCGCGCGGTTTTTTTGCCGTGTGCCGACGCACGCGAAGAGGCACTCTGCCTATACAATAAAAGAAAGGGACCGGGGCCTCTTGGGCAGTCCGGACCCTGTGACGTGTGGGCACATTCGATCAGCGATCTTCGATGCCGCAGACCTCGGTGTGGAGTTCGATGCCGGTTTCCTGGCGGAAGGCGGTCTTAAGGCGTTCGCTCAGGGCTAGGATGTCGGAGGCGGTGCAGGTGTCTTCGGCGACTACGACGTTGGCGTGGCGGTCGGAGACGCAGGCGCCGCCGATGCGTTCGCCCTTGAGGCCGAGACGGTCGAGAACGGCGCCGACGCGAAGGCTTTCATTGGGATTGCGGAAGAGGGAACCGCAGGTCTTCAGGCCGGCGAGGTTGACGCGGGTGGCGGCGGCCTCGGAACGGTTTGCGCGGACGGTCTCGGGCGGGGCCGGCGTCAGGCGGAAGGTGGCCGAGACGATGGAGATGCCGCGCAGGCCGTGGACGGCACGGTAGCCGGCGGTGACATCATGGCGGGAGATATGACGGAACTGTCCGTCGGCTGTAATGCCGCGGATATTCTCGGTGACCTCCCAGACGGCCTTGCCGTGGGCACCCGCGTTCATGCTGATCCAGCCGCCGACGGTGCCGGGGACGCCCTGCATGAATTCAAGGCCGGAGAGCCCTTCGCGCTCGAGTCGGGCCAGGAGCTCGGAGCCGGTCATGCCGGCCCCGACGGTCACGGTGCGGCCGTCGCGCGTGAAGGATTCGAAGGTCGGCCCTTTGAGACGGCAGAGGAGGCCGGGCTGGCCGAAATCGGAGAACCAGAAGTTGGAACCTCCGCCGAGGATGGTCAGCGGGAGCTTCTCGACGTGGCAGAAGAGGGCGACGGCCGAGAGGGTCGGAAGGTCGGAGATTTCGGCGTAGCACTCGGCCGTACCGCCGACACGGTAGAAGGAGAAGCGGCTGAGGGGCGCGTCAGGTATGGGTGTGAGGACACCGGAGAGGGTTGCGCGGAGTTTGGCGCAGACGGGGTTCTCGGTCTGTGGGAGGGGCGTGCCGTCGCAGAGCCGCGGGCCGAGCTTCACGATGTCTCCGGCGCCGACGATGAGAATGAGATCGCCTTCGCGGGCCGTTCGGCGCAGATACCAGAGACACTCGTCACTGTTGCGGGCAAGGAGGACCCTGCGGTCCGGGGTTTCCTTGCGGACGGCGGCATAGAGATCGTAGGAGCCGCCGCCGGAGATGAAGCGTTCGCTCGCTTCGTAGACGGGCATAAGAATGAGCTCGTCGGCTCCGCCGAAGGCGGCGGGGAAGTCGCCGAGCAGGGCTTTGGTGCGGGAGTAGCGGTGAGGCTGAAAGACGACGCGCAGGCGCTTGGCGCCGATACGCGTGGCAATCGACATGAGGGCGCGGATTTCGGTCGGGTGGTGGGCGTAGTCGGTGACGACGCGGACGGAGGCATTCTTTGGCGTCAGCCACTGGAAGCGTCGGCTGGGCAATTCGCCGCAGGCCTCTTCTAGGACGTCGGCCAGGGTGTGGGCGGTGAATCCGAGCAGGATGCCGGCGGTGAGGGCGCCGAGGGCGTTCTGGACGTTGTGATCGCCCGGCACGCCGAGGGTGACGGTGCGGACGCGCTGGTTGCCGTACCAGAGGTCAAACCGGGTGGAGTCGGCCGTGCGCTTCAGAACCGTGGCGCGGACGACGGCATCCTCCGCGAAACCGTAGGTCAGGACGCGGCCCTTGTAGAGGGTGCCGATGCGGGCGGCCCAGGGATGGTCGGCGCAGACGGCGATACCTTCGCGTGTGTTGGTGACGGCCTCGGCGAAGCAGGCCTCGAGGGCGGCCTCGTCGGCGAAGTGGTCGAGATGATCCATTTCGATATTGGTCACGACCGTGACGGCGGGACGCTCGTAGGCGAGCGTCCCGTCGCTCTCGTCGGCCTCGACAACGGCGATCTCTTCGGCGAAGTTCTCAGGGCTGATGGCGCCCGGACGGAGGATGGTCGGGCCGACGGTGGTATTGAGGGAGGACGTGAAGCCGCCGATGCACCAGAAGGGGTGTTTGCCGATGAGCTGGAGGAGACGGGTGGTGAAGCAGCTGGTTGTCGTCTTGCCGTGCGTGCCGCAGACGGCCACGGAGCGGACGCTGTTGACGAATCCGGCCAGGCATTCGCCGCGGGAAAGGACCGGAATGCCACGCGAACGGGCCATGACGAGTTCCGGTTCGTCCCTGTGGATGGCGGCACTGTACACCAGGACGTCACAGTCGGTCACGTGGTCGGTGCCGTGATTCTGCAGAACGGTGATGCCGTGACGGCGGAAGAAGGCCGCCAGGATCGGCGGAACATTCCTGTCGCAGCCGGAGACTTTCCAGCCGCGCAGGTAGAGCAGCCAGGCCAAACCGGCGGTACCGACGCCGCAGATGCCCATCAGATGGACGCGACGCGGCGGCTGGCTGAAGAGATTCTGGGGAAGGACGTGGGTGTCGGCGGCAGGGGCATTCGGTTCGGTCATGGCTTATTCCGGAATGATGTGCTCAAGGATGAAGGGACCGTGGCCGGCCAGGCAGCTGGCCTTGGCGGCGTTCAGAACGGCGTCGAGGGTCTCGGCCGTGGCGCGGGCGCCCCGCAGCCGATAGGCGGGCGCGAGGTCGACGAGGCAGGGGTTGGCGAAGGCCAGCGGCAGGGGCACGCCGTCGGCGTAACCGTCATTGCGGATGAGGTAGACGACTGGCGTATGGTCGAGAGCCTCCCGGTTCAGACGGGCATGGAAGCCCTCGCGCAGGAGGTCGGCGGGACGCAGTTCGCGGATCTCGACCGTGGGATCACTCAAGGTTCTGAACCTGCTCGCGTACGGTCTCCAGGAGGGTTTTGAACTCAATGACATGGTACGAAATCTCGTCACTGGCGCATTTCGAACCGATGGTATTGATTTCCCTGAAGAATTCCTGGCAGAGAAAGTCGAGGGCTCGTCCGCAGGGACTCCCGTCTTTCAGCACAGCGTCGGCGTGGTCAAAGTGGGCGTGGAGGCGGGTGATCTCCTCGGCGATGTCGCAGCGTTCGGCGAAGAGGGCTGCCTCGCGGGCGAGGATGTCTGCGGGAAGTTCGGGGTGCTGCGGGAGGATCTCGCGGAAGCGCTGCTGCAGATTCTTGCGGTAGATGGCCGGCAGGTCGCGGGAAGAGAGCTGAATAATCTTCAGCATATCCCGGAGATGACTCAGGCGGTCGCGGATATCTTTTTCGAGAAGAGAGCCCTCGTGTTCACGCATTGCGCTGAGGCAATCGGCGGCCGCCGAGAGCGCGGCGCAAAGGGCGGCCTCGGCGTCGGCGTCGGGCTGGGGAATCGGCGTACGGATGTCGCCGGACATCAGCGTGAGCAGGTCGGTGACGGTGAGGGTGTCGGGAATGCCGAGGCGGCGGGCTGTCTCGCGAAGGTTGGCGACGCTGTCGGCCAAGGGATCCCCGGCCGTACTGCCGGCGGCGATGGTGACGGAACATTTCACCGCCCCGCGGGCCAGCTTTCCGCGCAGCACACCGAGCGCAACCGATTCAAAACACTGCCATTCTCTCGGAATCCAGACCGACACGTCAAGCTGCTTGCGGTTGACCGACGCAAGCTCGACGGTGACCGTGTAGGCCCCCAACATGGCCGTCCCGCGGCCGAAACCTGTCATTGACTTAACCATAATGCCGCTATTCTAGCATAAGTCCGTCCGCCGACGGCATGATGCCGTCGGCGGGAACGGTGTGCCCGGGCGGATGCGAAGGCTCCGCCGCTATGCTATACTCTACTCAAAATGGAGTGAGGCAAACAATGCTGAATCAGTCTTCCATAGCTTTTCTGAAACGTCTGGTCGCCTGCCGGACGACGTCCGGATTCGAACAGGATGGGCAGCGTCTGATGGCTGCTTATCTGCGCGAGGCCGACGTCGACAGCGCCTTTGACGTGCACGGCAACCTGCACGCCGTGCTCAACGAGTCGGCCCCGACCAAGGTCATGCTTGAGGCGCACTGCGACGAGATCGGTTTCTTGGTCTCCTATATCGACGACCGGGGGTTCCTTTATCTGATAGCCAACGGCGGCGTGACCGTCCCGACGGTGCTCGGCGAACGCGTGGTCATCCAAGGCAAGAAGGGGCCTGTGAACGGCGTTTTCGGCGTGCGTCCGCCCCATCTGATGTCGTCCGCGGAGAAGGACCGCGTCGCGCCGACCGATCTGGCCTCTGTGCCGGTCGACATCGGCGCATCCTCGAAGGAGGAGGCCGAGAGACTGGTCGCGCTCGGCGCGCCGGCCGTCATCGACACGGGGTGGCGGGAATTGGCCGGGAGCCGCGTTTCCTGCCGCGGCTTTGACAACCGTATCGGCGCCTTCATCGTGACTGAGGTCATGCGGCGTCTGGCCTCCGAACCGTTGGCGCCGCTGAACGTGGCGCTGCATCTGGTCGGCAGCGTCCAGGAAGAGCTCGGGCTGATCGGCGGCCAGAATGCGTCGCGACTGGTGCGGCCCGACATCGGCATCTGTGTGGACGTCGGCTTTGCCACGGACGTCAATCCCGAGGACCGGCGCAAGATGGGCGATGTCCGTCTCGGCGGCGGCCCTATCATCGGCACGGGACCGCTTTATAATCCGAAGCTCCGTTCGCTTCTGCTGGAGGCGGCGCGCTGCGAGGAGATTCCCACGCAGCTTCAGGTCCGTTCCCGCGCCTCCGGCAACAACGCCTATTCGATGCGTATGGCCGGCGGAAACACCGCCGTCGTATTGATTTCCGTTCCGCTGCGTTATATGCACAGCCCGGTGGAGACGCTGGACATGGAGGATGTCGAGAAGATCATCCGTCTGCTGTGCGCGTTTATCGGGAGCCTCCCCGCGGAACCTGAGCTGACTCCCGAACTGTAAGAGAGGAAAACTTTATGCATACCAATCCCGCCTTGCTCCAGGACATCACCAAGGATCCCCGCGCCCTGCTGGCCATCCGTGCCGCGCTGAAGGAGGATATCGGCTCCGGCGACGCGACGACGCTCGCGCTCGTCGGTCCCGACGTTCTGGCGACAGGCGAAATCCAGGCCCGCGAGGAGTGTTGTGTGGCCGGTCTGAACGTCGCGCTCTGCGTGCTGCAGATGCTGGACCCGACGCTGACCTACGAGATTCTGATTCCCAACGGCGCGGTGGCCCCGGCCGGTTCCGTTCTGGCCCGCTTCACCGGGCGTGCCCGCGCGATTCTGACGGCTGAGCGCACGGCGCTGAACTTCATCCAGCGCATGTGCGGCACCGCGACGCTGACGCACCGCTTCGTCGAGGCCATCAAGCCCTATGACTGCATGATTCTTGATACCCGCAAGACGACGCCCTGCCTGCGTGTCTTTGAGAAGTTCGCCGTGCTCTGCGGCGGCGGTACGAACCACCGTTTCGGGCTCTATGACCGCATCCTGATGAAGGACAATCACCGCAGGCTCTGGGCCGGCGGCGATCCGGACCGTCTGGACCTGGCCGTCGAGGCCGCCCGCAAGGCCTATCCGCTGCTGGCCGTCGAAATCGAGGTCGAATCCATCGCCGAACTCGAGTCCGCGCTGCGCGCCGAACCGGAATGGATCATGCTCGACAATATGTCCTGCGAGATGATGGCCGAGTGCGTGAAGATCACCCGCGCCGCGACGAAGGTGACGAAGCTTGAGGCTTCCGGCGGTGTCAATCTCCGGACGGTGCACGATATCGCCGCCACGGGTGTCGACGCGATCAGCGTCGGCGCGCTGACCCATTCGGCCCCGAGTATCGACCTGGCCTTGGAATGGAGCGTCATCTGAGATGCGCCTGGTCTGCATCGACATCGGGAATACCTCTGCGACGCTCGGTTTCTATGAGGACGGGACGGTCTCCCGTGTCACGCGCATCGACGGGGGCATCCGCAAGGATCCCGAAGCCTGTGCCGACATGCTGCGTCTGGTGGCCACCGGCGGCGTCGAGGGCGTCAGTGTCGCCTCCGTCGTGCCGTCGGTCAACGCGCGTTGGCGACGTCTGGTCTACCGGACGCTGGGGTGCCATCCGCGCTTCGTGACCCACGAGAGCCCTCTGGGATTTGAGCTCGATTATCCGAAGCCCGAGCGGATCGGCGCAGACCGCCTGGCCGACGCGGCCGGCGGATTGGCCCGCTATGGGGCGCCGCTGATTGTCGTAGACTTTGGCACCGCGCTGAATTTTGAGGTGGTCGACCGCCGTCCGGCCTATGTCGGCGGCGTGCTGACACCCGGTCTGCCGCTGATGACGCACTATCTGCATGAGAAAACGGCCCTGCTCCCCGAGGTGACGCTCGGCGGCGAGGTCTCGGAGATCGGGAAAAGCACCGAACAGGCCATTGCCCTGGGTGCCCAGATCGGTTACCGCGGCATCGTGCGCGAACTGATTGCCCATCTGCAGAAGCCCTTCCGGGGACGCGCCAAGGTCGTTGCGACCGGCGGTTATGCCGGGTGGGTGCTGAACGGCAGTGACCTGAAGATCCTCCTCGACCCGACGCTGACGCTTTACGGGCTGGGGGTGATCTTTGAAAAGGGAGGCGCGGACTGATGCCTTTTCTTTCCGGACTTCTGCTCGCGCTGCTTCAGCTGGCCGCCTTTCTTTTCCTGTGGAAGGCCTGCGGCCGCGACCGTTACGGTTACGGCAATCCGTGGTCTTATGCCTTTGTGCGGCTGACGACGGCCTGCGTCGACACGGTGCGGACGGCCCTCCCGCTGCCGACGCGCGCGCTCTGCGGCCTGTTGGCCGTATTGGCCTTGGTCTGCCGTGCCACGCTGTTGGCGAGCTGGGGCGAGAGTACCCTGACGCTGGGGGCCTTTCAGGCGATCCGCTTCCTGCCGACGGGTTTCCTTGGTTGGTTCTCCGTCGCGTTGCTTCAGTTCGTCGCCTTCCTGATTACTGTCTGGACGGGCTGTCTCTTCCTGCGGATTTGGCACTTCGGCCGTCCGCTGCCGGGGGCACAGGGGGATCTGGTCAATCAGATGAGCTGGCCCTTCTCCGGGCTCCGTCTTCCCTTCCATGTCTTGTCGGTCTTCCTGGCAGCGGTAGTCTTTGTCTGGGTCTGCCAGCTTTTCCCCGGGGAGTACATCGATCTGGTGCAGCAGGCGATGTTCGCGATGAACGACGTGCCCGAGGGCCTGAAGGGCTTTGGGTCGGGTTCCCTGTCGGGATGGGGCCTCTCGGTCTTCACGGCCGGCTCGATTTTTCTTTCGTCGTCGGCGCTCTTTGCCGACTACCTGATTATCCTGATCCTCTTTTCGTTGTTGACCCTGCTCTTCCGCAATCCGGCCATGGTGGTCTTCCTGGGGGAGGCTTTCACACTGTTGCGCGGCCGTCTGCCTGACATCCGGCTGGGGCCGTTCGGCCTGACGCCGATGCTGGCCTATCTGGCCTTTCAGGTCATCGCGGCGGTAGGGCTGGGTCTCTGGATCGGACTTTTCGCGGCGGTGGGCAGTGTGGTGCAAGGCTTATAAGGACGGTTGCGCCGTCACGCTCAAGGTGACGCCCAAAGCCTCGCGCAACGCTGTGCTCGGCGCCGAGGCCGAGTGGCTTCGCGTCGCCCTGACGGCTCCGCCCGTCGACGGAAAGGCCAATGAGGCCGCCCGTCTCTTTCTGGCAGAGGCTGCGGGTTTGCCGAAGGGTGCCGTCCGCCTGATATCGGGGCAGACGGCGAGGCTGAAACTTTTTTCGCTCGTGGGACTCACGCCCGGCGAGGCGATGGCGCGGTTGCTGCCGACCGGAAGATAAGGATGTCTGATGCGGTGGATGGGACTGATGTTTCTTTCTCTGACGGCTGCCGCATGGACACGGGCGGCCGTTCCGGCGCGCTATCTCCTCATTGACATTCCGAAGGAACGCGCCACGCTCTCGATGGCCGAGGTGGAGGTCTTCTCCGACGGCGCCAACATCGCGCCGGAGGGGACGGCCTCGCAGTGCCTGACGGCTTATGGGGCTGAAGCCAAGCGCGCCATCGACGGCAACAGCACGCCGATCTGGGAGCAGGACTCCATGACCCACACGCCGGAGGATATTCCCTATCCGATGTGGGAGCTCGACTTCGGCAAGACGGTGCCAGTGGACACCATTACGGTCTGGAACCGCGACATTCTCCATGAGCGCTTTGACGACGCGCGTGTCTCGCTTCTGGATGAGGAACGCAAGGTCGTTTGGTCGGAGACCGTCGCCAAGGGGGACCGTCGTCATGACTTCACGCCGCGCGAGGATGCTGGGGAGACGGTAGGCACGCGGGCGCCGACGATGGCCGAATGGGCGGTCATGGTGGACCGTATGCGTAAGGTCCGCTTCGTCAATCCGGCCGCACTGCGCAAGGCTTTGGCCGATTACGCGCGTGATTATCCCGCTGTCTACACCGACGCCGAGGCGCTCGACGCGGAGATCGCCGAGGCCCAAAAACAGTTTGATGCCGGTGACATTGACGACGACCTCCTGACACATTACCGGGAGCTGCAGAAACGCGTCATGCTCCGTCATCCCGTGGTCAGCCCCATCCGGGAACTGATTTTCGTTACCCGTGATCCGGATTCGAAGCAGGGTTTTCCCGCCAACTGGCAGAGCCACACAGGCAGCTACGGTGACAACGGTCAGACGCTGCGCGGCTACCGCAATGCGATTCTGCGCGGTCCGCTCTGCGGCGATGACGGCGAGGCGCGTGTCCTGAAGTCTTCAACGGCATATCTCGGCGAACTTTGCCTGAATTGGGACGGTCGCCGTATTCTGGTCTCCTCCGGCGAGGAGTCGGGCGGCCCGTGGGGACTCTATGAGCTTGATGCCGATACGGGGGCTTGGAGTCAGGTCTATCGCGATCCGAGCGATGAGGTCGACTATTATGACGCGTGCTACCTGCCGGACGGGCGCATCATTTCCACGGCCACGGTCGGTTTCCAGGGCGTGCCCTGCGTGGCGGGGTGTGACTGGGTGGCCAACCTGGTCCTGATTGACCAAGACCGCAAGAATGTCCGCCGCCTGACCTACGAACAGGATTCGGATTGGAACCCTCAGGTCTATCCGAACGGCCGCATCGTTTATCTCCGCTGGGAGTATACCGACAGCGCGCACTATTTCTCGCGTGTGCTGATGACCATGAATCCCGACGGCACGGACCAACAGGAGTTTTACGGGTCCAACAGCTATTGGCCGAACGCTATCTTCTACCACCAGAACATTCCCGGCAGTTCGACGAAGTTCGTCGGTATCGTGACGGGCCATCACGGCGTGACGCGCAAGGGTGAATTGGTGATGTTTGATGTCGCCCGCGGACGCCATGAGACCGAGGGGGCCGTCCATAAGTTTCCCTTCTCCGGCAAGCCAATCGAGAATATCACCAAAGATCAGCTGGTCGACTCGGTCTCGCCCTTCTTCCTTCATCCCCTGCCGCTGAGCGAGAACATGGTGCTGGCCTCGATGCAGGTCGACGGATCGGCGCCGTGGGAGATCGTCTTGGTTGACACCTACGATAATGTACTCTCGCTTTGGCGTTCGCCCGACGCCAACTACTATGAGGCCATCCCTCTGCGGGCCACCGAGCCGCCGCCGGCGCGCGCCGACACGGTCAATACGAGGAAGGATACCTGCACGGTCTACCTGGCCGATGTCTACCGCGGTCAGGGGACGATGACCGGCATTCCGAAGGGGACGGTGCGCGGGTTGCGTATCTTCCAGTACAACTATTCCCCGCGTAATGTCGGCGGGCACTACTTCGTCGGTATGGAGGGACCGTGGGATTTGCGCATCCTGCATGGCACGGTCGAGGTGGAACCGGATGGGTCCTGCATGTTTGAATTTCCGGCGAACACACCCTTTACCGTGCAGCCGATCGATGAGAACGGGGCTACTCTGCAGCTGATGCGGAGTTGGCTGGTCGGCATGCCGGGAGAGACCATCTCCTGCATCGGATGTCACGAGAATCAGAACATCGCTCCGCCCGTCGGTACGCCGACGTCGGCCTCGCGCAAGCCGCCGCAGAAGGTCCGTCCCTGGTACGGCGAGAAACGCGGGTGGGCCTTTGATCGCGAAATCCAGCCGGTATTGGACCGCCGGTGTGTCGGTTGCCACAACGGCGACACGGAGAAGACCAACGCCATGGGGCAGAAGATACCCGATTTCAGCTACCGTGAGGGGCTGTATGGGTTCAGCGCGTCCTATCTGGCGCTGCACCCCTACGTCCGCCGCAACGGACCTGAGGGTGACTATCACGTGCTGACGCCTCTGGAATTCCATGCCTCCACGTCGGATCTCATCCAGCTGCTGGCCAAGGGACACCACGGCGTCACCTTGACGCGGGAGGAGTGGGACCGCCTGACGACGTGGATCGATCTGAACGTGCCCTACTTCGGGACCTGGACCGAGCGCGGCGTGCCTTCCTATTACCTGGAGATGCGCGAGAAGTACGAGAAGCTGCTTGGCAATGTCTTCTACAATGCCGAGGCAATCGTGAATCCCTATGAACCGGGGAAGGTGGCTTTCGAGGCGCCAACCGAACCGGCGGGACCGGCCGAGCCGTGCACGGCGCCGATGGGGTGGCCCTTTAACGGGGCCGAACGGCAGGGCGAGCGGCAGACGGTGACGCTGGACCTCGGCGGCGGTGAGATACTGACGGCGGTCCGCATTCCCGCAGGGGCCTTCGTGATGGGGTCCGCCATCGAAACGCCCGCGGAGGCGCCGGTCCATGTGGCGACGGTTGAGAAGTCCTTCTATATGGGGACGACAGAGGTCACGATGGGAATGATGCGGCAGTTTGACCCCACCTTTGAGAATGGCGTCTACGATATGCATTATAAGGATCAGGTCCGCCGCGGGTACTTCATGAACGATCCGGCGCTGCCGGCCATCCGCGTCAGCCATGAGCAGGCCGAGGCCTTCTGCCGGTGGCTCTCGGAGAAGACGGGACGCAAGGTCCGCCTGCCGACTGAGACCGAATGGGAGTATGCCTGCCGCGCTGGGCGCGACACGCCGATGAATTACGGCGGCATCAATGACGATTTCTCGAAGAAAGCCAATCTGGCCGATCTTTCCCTGAAGATGATGGCCGTCGTCGGTATCGATCCGCGGCCGATTCGCAATCCGGACGCTTTCTGGGATTACGAGCCGAAGGACGCGCGCTATGACGACGGGGTCCTTCATCTGGCCAAGCCGGGAAGTTACGAACCCAACGCCTTCGGCCTCTACGACATGCATGGCAACGTGGCCGAATGGACGTCGTCCCCCTTCGTCGCCTATCCGGGCGGGAACACGGCGTTGCCGGCCTTTGACCCGGATTCCTGTGTCGTCCGCGGGGGCAGCTGGTATCAGCGGCCGATGCGCGCGACCTCCGCGAGCCGTTGGGGCTATCCGCGCTGGATGAGACCGTACAACGTCGGCTTCCGCGTCGTCATCGAGGAGTGACCGGGGCCCGGCGGACGGGCGTCCGGGCGAATGTGTTATACTGTGGGTTCACTGACGGAGGAACCCTCGGATGTTACTGCACTTTACAAAGATGCACGGCGCTGCCAATGATTTCGTAATGCTGGATGATCGCGACGGAACGGTGCCGTGGCAGGATTATGTGCTGATGTCGCTGCTGGCTGCGCGTCGGACAGGGATCGGATGCGAGGGGATAATTCTCATTCAGCAGTCTCAGCGGGCCGATTTCCGAATGCGTTTTCTGAATCCCGACGGTACAGAGGTCGATATGTGCGGCAACGGCGCCCGATGCGCGGCCTGGTTCGCCCATAAGCTGGGCGTGGCCGGCAAATCGATGACCATGGAGACCTCCTGCGGTCTGCTTGATGCCGAGATTGTCAATGACTGCAATGTGAAGGTCTGGATGCCGGAGGCCACGGCCCGTTCCTATGGCATGACGGTGCATGTGGGCGACAAGGCCATTGAGGGCGACTATATCAATACGGGCGTGCCTCACTTCGTGATCCGGACCGATTCGCTTGAGAAGATTGACGTCGAGTCTCTCGGGCGCGCCATCCGCCTTCATCCGGCCTTTGCCCCGGAGGGGGTCAATGTCGACTTCGTGACGCAGCGCGCGCCCAACCGCATGACAATCCGCACCTATGAGCGCGGCGTTGAGGCCGAATCGGGCGCCTGCGGTACGGGCGCCGTCGCGGCGGCCATCACTTCGGTCGAGGCCCATTCCGGTACGCTGCCGATGACGGTGCGGACGGGAGGCGGGTTTATCCTCGGCGTCGATACCGACTGGCGCGGCAACCGCTGCACCGGTATCACGCTGACCGGGCCCGTGCGCGAGGTTTATACCGGCACGATCGATCTTGATCTCTTTGGCAACGATCTGTCCTGCGAGTGAACATTATTCTGGTCGAGTCGTCCGAAATCCGTGACGGTCGGTGCGTATTGACGGACCGTCGCGCGGAGCATCTTCGGACCTTCCTTCACGCCGAACCCGGCCGTCGCTTTCGTCTTGGCATTGCGGATGGCCCGCAGGGGTGGGGGACCGTGACGGCGTGTGACGGCGCGCGGGTTGCCTTTGACGTCGACTGTTCGGAACCCTCACCGGAACCGTGGTTCGACCTAATCCTCGCCATTCCCAGACCGCGTTCGCTGAAGCGCATCTTTTTCCAGACGGCCGCGATGGGCGTGCGGAATATTTGGCTGGTCGGCGCGGAACGGGTTGAAAAGAGTTACTTTTCCATGCATCTGCTGCGCCCGGAGGAATACCGTCCGGTGCTCTTCGAGGGGCTGATGCAGGCCCGCACGACCCGTGTGCCGACGGTGACGGCCGTGCCGAAACTTCGGGATCTCTGGGCGCTGTTGCCGGAGGACGCGTCCCTGCGGTTGATTGCCAATCCGGCGGAGCGTGCCCCGGATTTTACGCGGCACCGCGGCCCGGGACTACCGCTGATTGCCGTCGGGCCCGACGGCGGCTGGACCGATGCCGAAAATACGCGGTTCGCGGAGAACGGGTTCGAACCGATGACATTGGGCATCCGCCCGCTTCGGACCGATACGGCGGTTATCGCCTTGGCTGCCGTGGTTCAGGACCGTCTCGGCCGCTGATGCCGCCCGCTGTCGGCGGATAGGGCACGGCGTCCGCAGGGATATTCTCGTTGGGGGGGCATGGGACCTTTTTTGGTATAGTGTCGCTTATGGAAGAAGTCCGTAAACCCTTCGAGTGCCGTCGGTGCGGGGCCTGCTGCCGCGTGCCGGGCATCGTCCGCGTGACGGATGCCGATGTCGACGCGCTCGCGGCGTGGCTGAAGATGACACCCGAGGCCTTCGTTGCGGAGTATACCGTGCTGACGCCCGGACGGACCGGGTTGGCCCTGGCGGGCGATCCGGACGGCCCGTGTCTCTTCCTGACCGATGACAACCTTTGCCGTGTGCACGGGGCCCGCCCAGCCCAATGCCGGGATTATCCCGCCCGGTGGCGCAGCGACGCGATCGAAGATGTGTGCGAGGCAATGAAAGGACAGATGCGATGACCCTTTTTTTGAGCGGCGGCCTGAATCTGTGGCTGTTGGTGGCGATGATTCTCGTGGCGGCGCTGGTCTTTATCGACCGCCTGTTGCGGTTGCGCAAGATTGCCGTTGATCCCCAGGATTTCTTCCAGGGGGTCTGCAATGTGTTGGACAAAGGGCAGACGGATGAGGCGCTGGCCATCTGTGACGAAACGCCCGGTCCCGTCTCTGCCTTGGTCGCGGAGGCCATCGCCCACCGCGATTCCGATGATGTCAACCTGCGGGAGATACTGGCGGCCACGGCGCATGCCGAGCTGTCTCGGCTGGAGCGCCGCTCGATGCTGCTCTCGCTTTTTGCTCAGCTGATGCCGCTGCTGGGTCTGATCGGGACCTTCATCGGCGGTTATGCGGCGTTGGCGGCCATTGACGCCGAGGCCCCGTTGGTTCAGACAGGCGTGATGATTGAGGCCGTCGCGGGCGCGCTGGTGACGACGATTGTCGGCCTGATTGGGGCCGCCTGCTGTTATGCCGCGCACCATATCCTGTTGCTTCGCATCGACGCGCTGTCGTTGGATATGGACCTCTCCGTGTCACTGATGCTGGATTATCTCGCCCGGAATCCGGAGGCGGAGGAGACCCATGAGCAGACCCTCTGAGGAATCGCGGACTGTCGGTGGGGCGCCCACGCACTTCGCGTGGCGGCGCCACTCCTTTACGGGGCAGCGCTGGCCGCGGAACCGGATTGTCCGCTCCTTCCTCATGCTGGTGCCGTGGATTGACCTTTTTGCCGTCGCGGTGCTGATCTGGTGCCTTGGGAGTCAGATTCTTGTGCAACCCGGCCGGGTAATCGATCTGCCTGAGGCAGCGCTTCAGGAGGGCCTCCCGGCGCGTTGTCAGACGGCCGTCCTGCGACGGCTTCTGGCGCCGGAACGCGAGGGATGCACGGTGCTGCTGCTGGACGAGGGGCGCTATTCCTCGGACAATCCGCGTGAACTGCAGGCGCTCGACGAACTTCGCGTCGGCAGCGAAATCAACTTGGTTGCCGATGTGGCCATCCCTTACGGCGATGTGCTCCTGTGGGTTGAACGCCTGCGCTCCTGCGGGGCCGAGCGCGTCAACCTGGTCGAGGTTCCTCCGTCCCCCGGGGAGTGATTCATGGCCCGCCGACTGAACATTGAGCGCCGACGCAAACGCATTCGCCATTACACGGCGAAGCGGCGTCTGCGCTCACCGCTTCACCGGGCGGTGCTTTACTGGTGGGGGCCGCTGTTGCTCTTCGCGGTGACGGCCGCACTGCTGGTCGGGCCCTTGGTGCGGGCGTTTGACAGGGAAAACAGGGTCGGTGTCGGATTCGGGCGCGCCTTTCTCCCGCCCTCCGGGCTTCGCTTGGTCCGCGCGTCGGAGGCTGACGTGGCCGAGGTCATCCGGGTCGGGAACGTCAAGCGCCTCGCGGTCGCCCTGAGCGATGAGGACGTGGGCATCTCGATGGATCCGCCCGTCGCGGCGCCCCGGACCCTGCCGCGCCTGCCGTTGGTCGAACCTCGGAAGCCGACGGCGCAGACGGGTAATCTGCCGTACGCGGCCTTCATTCCGAAGGCGACGGAGCCTGCCGTTGAGCCGGTCGGGACCACCGGAGGACTTTCGCTTCGGATGGATGGCTCCTTGGATCGGGTCGCCTTCGCCACGGATGCCCTAGGAAACGATGTGCAACCCGCTGAGGTGCTCAACGCCCTCTTTGAGGTGGCGCTGGACGGTGACGGCCGCGTCATGGCCGTCTTCAGAATCCGCCCGGCAGGAGAAGAAACCGAGACGCTGCGACGTCTCAGAAGGCTTTTGGAACACGGACGCGGCAACGGAGCGGCGTCCGGGAAGGTTTGGTTTTCAACGCGCGAAACGGAGATACAGATATGAGGTTTTGGGGATTTGCGGTAGCGTTGCTCCTGTCCGCCGGCGCGTTGACGGCTGAGACGGTTATGGAGGGCAAGGGGTATACCATTGTGCCTTCGCAGGAGCAGAAGTTCGATTCAAAGGGGCGCCCGATCGAGACGCTTGATTACAAGCGCAGGATTTCTCTGGAAAAAGGGGAGATGATTTCGGCCAAAGATTATCGTGCCGAAATCGCCGAGCGCCAGCGTCTGGAACGTGTGGCCAAGGAGTGCGGGCCGTGGTTTGAAATCGTCCAGCAGCTGGAGGATTCCCAGCGCGAGGCCGAAAAGAGTTCCGATCCCGACGCCATCGCGACGGACAAGGACAATATCGGGCAGACCGGCTACGGCATCGTCGCGTACATCGAGGCCATGCGTGTATTCAATTCCAATACAAGCGAGGGCGGATCGGTCTCCAAAGACGCCCGCCAGCTAAAGGCTGCCCTGGAGGAGCTGCTCTACCGTCGCGGCGGTGAGGTGCTTTGCGGTCCGGGACATGGGGTGGACATGCGGTATCCGCTGGAATTGCTTCTGGTGCGCTACCAGAGCTGGAAAGCGCAGCGCCTTCCGGTCGATCAGCTGTATGCCGCAAAGTCCGCCGATCTCTGGCCGGGCAAGGTGCCCAAAGACGCCGAACGGGTGAAAAAGACCGTCGTCCTTTATCCCGGTGAGGGCGGATTCATCAGCACCGGCCTTTATGTCCCGCCGGGCGAGGTCATCAATATCCGCTGCAGTTCGCTGATCGGTAGCCTGACCGCTCAGATCGGGTGCCACTCCGATTACCTAGCGCCGAAAATCGTACCGCTGGATGATAACGGCAACCCTTTGGATGATCCTTACAATCCGGTCGCCCCCAATCTCTCCAAAATCAAAATGGGCTGGCAGAAGGTGACGGATAACCGACCGCTCTGGCGCTGGCCCGACATGGTGCGGCGCTTTGCCATCACCAAGCGCAGCATGGATATCGGCCACGTCCTGGGAGGCGTGCTATGGTTCCAGTGGAGCGGCGGAAGCCGCCCGATGGAGGTCGAGGTCTCGGGATGCGTGCAGATGCCCTGGTTCCGCCTGGGACTCGACACCAACGAGGATTGGGTCAATACGATTTCCAAGTATCCCGC
>CALXSH010000046.1 GCA_944391065.1 uncultured Kiritimatiellota bacterium
AGGAGTGCGGGGAGTTTTAGAGGGGGCGCACAGCCCCCTCTAAGCATAGGTTACCCACAAATTCTTTCGAAGACCCAAAAAAGAAAAGCCCCGCGGCCTGAGATGAGGCAACGGGGCTTTCTTTATCCGTGTATCCGTCAGCCAAGGAGAGGCTTGAGGAAGCGGCCGGTATGGGATTCGGGGACGGCGGCGACGGTTTCGGGGGTGCCTTGGGCGACGACGGAGCCGCCGCGGTCGCCGCCTTCGGGCCCGAGGTCGACAATCCAGTCGGCGGATTTGATGATGTCGAGATTGTGCTCGATGACGACGACGGTATTGCCCTGGCCGCGAAGGCGGAGGAGCAGTTCAAGGAGGCGGTGGACGTCGGCGAAGTGGAGGCCGGTGGTGGGTTCGTCAAGGATGTAGAGGGTCTTGCCGGTGGCCCGGCGGGAGAGCTCGGTGGCGAGTTTGATGCGCTGGGCTTCGCCGCCGGAGAGGGTGGTGGCGGATTGGCCGAGGCGGATGTAACCGAGGCCGACCTCTTCGATGGTGCGCAGTTTGTTGGCGATGGCGGGAATCTCGGCAAAGAATTCCAGAGCCTCCGTGACGGTCATGTCGAGGACGTCGGCGATGGTTTTGCCGCGGTAGGTGACTTCGAGGGTCTCGCGGTTGTAGCGGGCGCCGTTGCACTGCTCGCAGGGGACGTAGACGTCGGGGAGGAAGTGCATTTCGAGGTGCTTGACGCCGTCGCCCTGGCAGACTTCGCAGCGGCCGCCTTTGACGTTGAAGGAGAAGCGGCCGGGTTTGTAGCCGCGCATTTTGGCGGCAGGGGTCTGGGCAAAGAGTTCGCGGATGGCCGTAAAGCAGCCGGTGTAGGTAACGGGATTGGAGCGGGGGGTGCGGCCGATGGGCGACTGGTCGATTTCGATGAGTTTGTCGAAGGCCTTGGCGCCGGTGACGCGGCGGCAGCCAATATCCCGGGCGCGGGCTCCGCCGAGGGCCTGGGTGACGGCCTGACGGAGGATGCGGTCGACGAGCGTCGATTTGCCGGATCCCGAGACGCCGGTGACGCAGACAAAGCAGCCGACGGGGAAGCGGACGGTGAGATCGCGGAGATTGTTGGCGGTGCAGCCCTCAAGGGTGAGCCAGGCGCGGCCGGGTTTGCGGCGTTCGGCCGGGACGGGAATGACGCGGCGGCCGGAGAGATAATCCGCGGTCAGCGAACCGGTGCAGGCCGGGAGGTCCGCGGCCGGCCCCTGATAGACCACTTCGCCGCCATGGGAGCCGGCACCGGGACCGATGTCGACGATCCAGTCGGCGCGTGAGATCATCTCGGCGTCGTGCTCGACGACGACGACGGTATTGCCGCGCTTCTGGAGGCGGTGAAGCATATCGATGAGGCGGACGTTGTCGCGGGGGTGGAGGCCGATGGTGGGTTCGTCCAGGACGTAGAGGACGCCGACCAGGCCGCTGCCGATCTGGGAGGCCAGGCGGATGCGCTGCATCTCGCCGCCGGAGAGGGTGGAGCTCTCCCGGTCAAGCGAGAGGTAGTCGAGGCCGACGTCGACCAGGAAGGTGAGACGGCGGCGGATTTCGCGCAGAATGTCGGTGGCGACGGTCTTTTCGTGTTCGGTCAGCGTGAGATTGTCAAAGAAGGCGAGGGCTTCGCGGGCCTGAAGCCGCATGACGGCGGGCAGCGTCATGCCGCCGACGGTGGCGGCGCGGCTCTCGGGGCGGAGGCGTTCGCCATGGCAGTCGGGGCAGGTGCGGCGGGTGAGAAACTGGGTCAGGACCTCGCGGGTATCGTCGTTGTCGCACTCGGCATAGCGGCGGGTGAGATTGGGAAGGACGCCTTCAAAGGGCTTGTCCATCGTATTGCGCACGCCTTTAATGTAATAGACGAGCTCAACGGGTTCGTCGCCGGTGCCGTGGAGGAGTTCGCGGACGAACTTTTTGGGCAGCTCGCAGAAGGGGGTGTCGAGGTCGATGCCCCGGTTTTCGGCGAAGGCGGCCAGGAGCCAGTTGTAGTACATCAGCAGGTGGTGCCCGCCGCGGCGCCAGCCGACAACGGCCTCGCGCAGGGGCTTGGTACGGTCGGGCACCACGAGGTCTTCGTCAAAGACCATGAGGGCCCCGAGGCCCGAACAGGTGGGGCAGGCGCCGAAGGGGGAGTTGAAGGAGAAGCTGCGCGGGCGGAGCTCGCCGAAGGAGATGTCGCAGTGGGCGCAGGCATTCTTTTCGGAATAGAGGGTGGTCGCGCCGCCGACGGTTTCGACCTCGACCAGCCCGTCGGCCACGCGCAGGGCCTGCTCCACGGAGTCCGTCAGGCGGGTGCGGAGACCGGGCTTGAGGACGACGCGGTCAATGACGACGTCGATATTGTGGGCGCACTTTTTGTCGAGCTCCGGCCACCCCTCCTCAAGGTCAACGAGCTCGCCGTCGACGCGGGCACGGAGATACCCCTGGCGCTGCATGAGGTCGCGGACGTCTTTGTGACGGCCTTTCCGGCCGCGGACGACGGGAGCCATCAGGATGAGTTTGCACCCCTCCGGCATGGCCAGAAGGGCATCGACAATCTGCTCGGCGCTCTGGGGGGCGACGGGGCGGCCGCATTTGGGGCAGTGGGCCTGGGCGATGTTGCCCCAAAGGAGACGGAGGTAGTCGTGAATTTCCGTGACGGTGGCCACGATGGAGCGGGGATTGCCGGCGCCGGCGCGCTGCTCGATGGAGATGGCGGGGGAGAGACCCTCGACATGCTCCACGTCGGGCTTCTGGAGCCTGTCGAGGAACTGGCGGGCATAAGCCGAAAGGCTCTCGACGTAACGGCGCTGGCCTTCGGCGTAGAGGGTGTCGAAGGCCAGGGAGCTCTTGCCGGAGCCCGAGAGGCCGGTAATGACGGTCAGCGCGTCGCGGGGGATGCGGACATTGATGTTCTTGAGGTTGTTCTGGCGGGCGCCGGTAATCAGGATGTCACCCATGGTCGTCTCCCGGGGTCAAAAGAAAAGGATCAGCATTCGCAGAAGGCCCGTACGTCGGCAATCTCCCGGGTGCCGCAGGCCGCCATGACAAGGCGGTCAATGCCGAGGGCGATGCCGGCGGTGGGCGGCATCGCGGGCAGATCGCGCAGGAAGGGCTCGTCAAGGGGATAAACCGGCAGTCCGCGGGCTTCGCGCATCGCGCGCGTGGCCTCAAAGCGGGCGCGCTGCTCGGCGGCATCAACGAGTTCGCCGTAGCCGTTGGCAATCTCCATGCCGTCAAGATAGGCCTCAAAACGTTCGGCGACGCGGGGGTCGGCAGGCGAAAGGCGGGCCAGAGCGGCGGCGGGGGCGGGATAGTCCGTCAGATAGACCAGTCCCTCCTGCGGCAGGGCGGGCTCAATCTTCAGGGCCATGTCGAGGTCAAACCGATCCTCGTCCCACGCCTCCAGCGGGTCCCACCCGGCCACGCGGCGGTAGGTCTCGGCGACGGAAAAGACGCGGGGCACCAGCGGACGGCCGAGCACCTCGGAGACGAGGTCGGCCACGTCGGCATAAAGCGCGTCAATCGTTTCGTTGGGGCGGTACCACTCCAGAAGGGTAAACTCGGGATTGTGCCGCCGACCGCGTTCGCCGGCACGGAAGCAGGGGCCGATCTGGTAAATCGGACCGGACCCGTGGGCCAGCAGGCGCTTCATGTGAAGCTCGGGAGAGGTCCGCAGCCAGGCGTCGCCGGAAGGCGGCGGCTCCAGAAAGGCCTCGTTGGCCGGGGCCGGAATGCGCACGGGCGTCTCGACCTCCGTAAAACCGCGGCGGTCAAAAAAAGCGCGGATTGTCCGAAGCACGGCGGCACGCCGCTTCAGCCGCTCCGGGAGAATGGGACCAGTGTCTTCCATAGGGCCGCGGATTATACCACAGTCGTATTTGCTATACTGCCCAAAATCCAACCCCTTACCGAGGAAACGATGACCGACTGGCCCTCCCTGCTGAATCCCGAACAGTGTGCCGCGGCGACCGCGCCCGACGGCCCCCTCCTGGTGCTGGCCGCCGCCGGCACCGGCAAGACCCGCACCCTCACCTACCGCGTCGCCTACCTTACCGAAAACGGCGTCCCGCCCGAACGCATCCTCCTGCTGACCTTCACCAACCGCGCCGCCAAAGAGATGCTCGAGCGCGCCGCCCAATTGGTCGGCCCGGCCATCGATTCGCTCTGGTCGGGCACCTTTCACCACGTCTGCAACCGCATTCTGCGCCGTCACGCGCCGTTGCTGGGCTACCCCCAGAGCTTCGCCATCCTCGACCGCGACGCCCAGCTCAGCCTGATCAACCGCTGCATCAAGGCCACCGTCAGCGACCCCAAGACCTTTCTCAAGAAGGAGGTCATCGCCTCAATCATCGGCAAAGCCGCCAACACCCGCCGGACCTTTGCCGACGTCATCGGCGAAATGACCTTCCGCGAACCCATCAGCATCGCCGACGCCGTCACGGTCGCCGAGCGCTACGAAGCCGGCAAGCGCGAGGCCGGGGCGATGGATTTCGACGACCTCCTGGTGCTGACGCTGCGCCTCTTCGACGAACACCCCGAGGTCCTGCGGCAATACGCCGAACGCTTCCGTCACGTCCTCGTCGACGAATATCAGGATACCAATCTCATCCAGGCCCGCCTGGTCGACCTGCTCGCCTCGGTCCATCGCAACATCATGGCCGTCGGCGACGATTTCCAGTGCATCTACTCCTGGCGCGGGGCGGACTTCCGCAACATCATGGAGTTCCCCGAACGCTGGCCCGGCTGCCGCATCATCAAACTTGAGCGCAACTACCGTTCCACCCCCGAGATCCTGGCCGTCGCCAATGCCTGCATCGCCGGCAACCGCGGCCAATTCGAGAAGACCCTGCGCGCAACACGCCAGGGCGGACGCAAACCGACCGCGGCCATGCTCCAGGACGCCGACGCCCAGTCGCAGGTCGTCGTCCGCAAGATCCGCGAAGCCCTCGCCAAAGGCTACTGCGAGAAGGATATCGCCGTCCTCTACCGCTCCCACTTCCACGCGATGGAGCTCGAAATGACGCTCAAGCGCCTGCGCATGAATTACGTCATCACCTCCGGCGTCGGCATCTTCGACAGCGCCCACATCAAGGACACGGTCGCCTTCCTGCGCCTCTGCTCCGGCACCGCCGACATCTTCTCCTTCGGCCGCGTCATGGGCCTCCTGCCCGGCATCGGCGAGAAGACCGCCGACCGTCTCTGGACGAAGCTGGGCAGCGCCTTCGACCCGCGCCGCCCCGAAGCGCGCGCCAAGCTCGACAGCCTCATCCCCGCCAAGGCCCAGGCGGTCTGGGCCCCGCTCTCGGAGCTCATCCGGGCGTACGTCGACGAAGGCCTGGAGACCAATGGCAACCGCGCCGTCACCCGTTTCCTGGACGTCTGGTACGACGCCTATCTGCAGCGCGCCTACGACAATGCCGACGACCGTGCCGCGGACGTCGCCGAATTCGCCGCGCAGTTCCGCCGCAACGAGCCGGTCACCGAGTTTCTCTACGAGGTCGCCCTGATGACCAATGTCGATGCCGAATCGGCCCAGGCCGTCCGCGACGCCCCCGCCATCCATCTCTCCACCGTCCACCAGGCCAAAGGTCTCGAATGGCCCGTCGTCATCATGCTCTGGTGCATGGAGGATATGTTCCCCTCCGCCAAAGCCCTCTCCGAGAAGATTGACGACAGCGAGGAGCGCCGTCTCTTCTACGTCGCCGTCACCCGCGCCAAGGACGACCTCACCCTCTGCCTGCCCAACCGCCGCCGCATGCCCAACGGCGCGACCCTCTATCTGAAGCCCTCGCGGTTCGTCAAAGAGATTCCGGCCCGGCTGCTCAATACGCGCTACGGCATCTGATTGGGGCGCCCCGCCCCGTCGGCAAGCCCGCGGGCTGTGCTACAATCGCCGTATGAACGCACTCCCCGCCCGCCTGCTCTGCTGCGCCGCCGCGGCACTGGCCCTTCTGACGCCGGCCGCCGCGCAGCTTGCCTTTGACCTTCGCGCCGACGCGGAGGTCTCCCTCTCGCTCAGCCAGGAGGCCGACGTGGCGCTCGACCGCGCCATCCGCTGGCTCGGCACCCGCCCGGCGCCCCGGGACGGCATGGCCGCCTGGATGCTCCGCTACGCCCAAATGCGGCCCGGCGAGACAGCCTGCCTCACCGCCTGCGAGGTCACCCCCTTCACCGAATCCCTCCCGCCCCCTGTCGACGCTGACCCATCCGTCCCCCTGGAGACGCTGCTGGCGGAGAAACCGGGCGACACGCGCTTCCGCTTCGCCCTCCAGCGCGCCCTGGCCGAGGCCGACAATCCCCCGCCCGACTGGCGCGAGCGCCTCCTGCGCGAACTCGTCGTCACCCAGACCGTCGACCCCAAGACCGGCGGCCACTGGGGCAACGACACCGACACCACCGTCTACGCCGTCCTCACCATCCGCGCCCTCCTCAACCGGACCGTCCCCATCCGCGCTCGCTGAATTTACGCAAAAAGAGGCGCTCCCCACCGGGAGCGCCTCTTTTTTTGCTTTATTGGCACGGACCGAAGATTACGCTTCTTCGCCGAGGGCCGCCTCGACTTCGTCGGAGAAGTCGGCGGTGGTGTAGACGTTCTGGACGTCTTCGTTGTCCTCAAGGGCGGCGATAAACTTGTTGATCGACTTGGCCTGAGCGATATCGGTGACCGGCGTGGTCGCCATCGGGATGAGCTTCACCTCGGCTTCGGCGGTTTCGATGCCGGCCTTGTTGAGCGCGTCGCAGACGTCGGCGAAGGCGGAGGGCGCGGTCAGGATTTCGAAGCCTTCTTCGTCGGCGTTGACGTCGTCGGCGCCGGCATCCAGCGCGAGCATCATGACGTCATCTTCGTTGAGGTCGCCCTTCGGGAGCAGAATCTGGCCCTTGCGCTCGAAGTTGCGGGTCACGGAGCCGGACTGACCGAGCTCGGAGCCGTTCTTCTTGAAAATGTTGCGGATTTCGGCGGCGGCGCGGTTCTTGTTGTCGGTGAGGACCTGGACGACGAGACCGACGGTGCCGGCGTAACCTTCGTAGGTGATCTCCTCAAGCGCCTCGGCCTGGAGTTCGCCGGTGCCCTTCTTGATGGCGCGCTCGATGTTGTCCTTCGGCATGTTGATGGACTTGGCCTTGGCAATGAGGTTGCGCAGGGAGGGGTTGGTATTGGGGTCGCCGTTGGACTTGGCCACCAGCATGATTTCCTTGGCCAGGCGGCTGAACATCTTGCCGCGCTTGGCGTCGGCAGCGCCCTTGGCGTGCTTGATGGTTGCCCATTTACTGTGTCCGCTCATCTTCTCATCTTCCTTTCTGAAGCGTTCGTGGTCAATTGGCTGAATTATCTGACGGTACCGTAGCCTTCGGTCATGTCGTCGCCGAGCATGCACTCGGCCGTTTCGTCCTCGCAGGGCTGCACCCAGCCGTTTTCGAATCCGAGGTCATCGACCGCGCATTCGATTTCGGCGAAGTCCTCCGGCCGTATCCGGCGGTTCCAACCGGGCATCACGCGGGCCAGGCCCACGGGATTGTACTGGGCCATGACGCTGACGGCCACGTCGCGGCCGAGTGTCTTTCGCAGCCAGGTCAGATTCCCGATCACCTCGCGCTCGCGGCCGGGGAGGGCCAGGAGGCGGACGATCAGACCGCGGCGGGCGATACCCTCGGAATCGCACTCGAGCGGGCCGAGGCGATTCCAGAACCATTGGATGGCACGGCGTGCCTCCGCGACGTAACTGCCGCAGTCCGACCCCTCTTTCGCGCTCGCGTCCGACGCGTAACGCAGGTCGGCCAGAGCGATATCGATGAGTCCGGAATAGGCTTCCAAGGTCTCCGTTCGTTCAAAACCCGACGTATTATACACGAACGGAAGCGAAATACCAACCTCTTTCAACGGCTTAACCGCTTCGGCGATATGCGGGAGCCACGGCGTCGGGGAGACGAGGTTCCAATTGTGACAGCCCTGTTCGGCCAGCACGCGCATCCGGCGGGTCAGTTCGGGGACGGTGACGGTCTCGCCCTCGCCGCCGTTGCTCCAGCGGCCGTTCTGGCAGTAGATGCAGCGGAGCGTGCAGTGCGAGAAAAAGAGCGTGCCGCTGCCGCGCGTCCCGGAAACCGGCGGCTCCTCTCCGAAGTGCGGCCCCCAGCGGAACATACGGACGTCGGCCCCGCTCCGGCAATAGCCGGTCCTGCCGTGCGCGCGGTCGGCGCGGCACAGGCGGGGGCAGAGGCAGCAGCAGTCAAGATCGTCGGTCATGGGCGGGCATTATACCACGGGCATCAAGCCCCGGGGCACGAATCGATCACGCCGCCCCCGAGCACCCACGGCCCGCGGTAGAAGACGCAGGCCTGCCCGGGCGTCACCAGCGTCTGCGGCGCGTCGGGGCGGACCGTCCCGTCGGCCTCCACCGCGCAGGCAAAGGGCGGATGGCGGTAACGGCTCACGGCCTCGCACCGCAGCGGGAAGGTCGGCGGCACGAACCAATTCGCCTCCCGGATGCGGAAAGCACAGACCTCCAGGTCGCGCTTCGGGCCGAGCGTCAGCGTGTTGCGCGCCCGGTCAAACCCCGTCACGAAGACCCGTCCGCCGCAGGCCACGCCAAGTCCGCGGCGCTGACCGCGCGTGTAATTGCCCAGCCCCGTATGACGGCCGATGACACGCCCGGAGGGATCCAAAATGTCCCCCGCCCGCTGCGTCTCGGGATGGCGCTCCGCCAAGCCCGGACGGTAATCGCCCCCGGGCAGGAAGCAGATATCCTGAGACCCGGAAGCCAGCTTCTCCTGCGCGATGGGCAGCCCCAGGCGCTGAGCCAGGGCCACGGTATCGGCGCGCGTAAGCCCCGCGAGCGGGAAGCGGAGGCGCGGCAGCACCGCCGGCGGCAGGGCATAGAGGAAGTAGCTCTGATCCTTCGCCGCGTCCGCCGCCCGGCGCAGCGCCACGCGGCCGCTCACGGGGTCCGTGCCGACGGCGGCGTAATGGCCCGTCGCCAGCAGGACGTCCGGGCCGACGGCTTCGGCCAGCAAGCCAAACTTAATGCGGGGATTGCAGAGCGCGCAGGGATTGGGCGTCTCGCCGTGCGCGTAAGCCTCGAAGAAGGGCCCCTTCACCAACCGCTCAAAGGCCCCGCGCAGATCCAAAATGCGAAGGGGCACGCCGAGCGTCTCGCAGAGCGGACCGACCGCCGGGTCGGGCGCGTCGCGGCACAGCATCAGATGCCAGGCCTCGACGGCATAGCCGGCCTCCTGCAGGAGGCGGACGGCAACGGCAGAATCGACCCCGCCCGAAACGGCGGCGGCAACGCGCGGCAGACTCATCCGAGGGGAAGCTCCAGCTGGCCGGAAATCATCATCTTGTGCACACCGCCCTCCGGATCGGAGGTGTCATAGACGCAGAACTTCACCCCCGGAAAACGGTGGGCCAGTTCGTCCTCGATGAACTTCCGGACGGCCTCGACGTTGTGCCGGTCGTCATCCGAGAAGCCGATGGCCATCGGCAGGCGCAGCGCGTCCATGCCCGTCCGCTCAAGGATGCCCACGATATGGTCGACGAAGTCGCGGATGGCGAAGCGCTTGCGCGCCTCCTGGGTATCGGCCTCCGGCGCCGCCTCGTTCAGCAGCGCGGAGAAGCTCGGCGAGGTCACGGCGTGATAGCGGCAGAGCTCCAGATAGCGCCGCAGCACCGCGCCCGTCGACGGGAAGGTCTGCACCTTGTCGAAGCAATAGGAGTAGCCGCGCAGGTTGATCAGCATCTCCTCGCGCTCATCCGGCGTCAGCACCCGCTCGATGAAGCGCTCCACGCCGCGGCGGAGCGTCCCGGGTTCGTGGCCGCGCGCCGTGACGATGGCGAAGAGCCGCCCCTCCACCAGGGTCTTCCGGAAGGTCGCAAAGCTCAGCGGCGGCCTGCGCCGGCCGCTGACCACCGCGTCAAGGGCCCTGTCGACATCCTCCAGGAAGGAGCCTCCCCCGAGCGGCGTCTTCTCATCCTGAAATTCGACGAAGGCCTTGCCGCGGTCGTTGTCGGGGAAGCGGTAATGGGCCCTGTCGGTGCGCACGACGCTGAAGGTCGAGGTGCTGCAGACGTGCGGGACCCAGCGGCCCCGGCTGTCGAGACGCTCCATGTGGATGCGTGTCGGCATGCAGAGGACGTTGTCATCCCAGTCAAAGATATAGTACTTCAGGTCGCGGCCGCGGACCGACTCATTCACCCAGACCCCGTCGATGCGCGAGAGCTGCGCCCCGGCAAAGCGCCGCAGCGCCGTCTCCAGCGGGGTGTCGGCGGCGGGCAGTGCCGAGGGGGTGGGCTCATCCACGGCGTACCTCGGGTCAGGCCATCAGGCCCATCAGCTTCTGCGTCAGCTTGGCCGCCGTGAAGTCCGCGTGCGGCAGCCCCTTGATCGGCGCCAGTTCCACGACGTCGCACCCGACGATTTCGCGGTCGGAGGCGATCTCCTTAAGCATGAAGAGCGCCGAATACCAAAGGAGCCCGCCGGGCACGGGCGTCCCGGTCGCCGGCATGATGGCCGGATCGAGCCCGTCGACGTCAAAGGTCACGTAGACGCGCTTCGGGAAGCCCTTGGGCAGAATCGGCGTCGGCGGCCCCTTAAGCGCCAGGTCCTCACCGTCGCAGGCGAAGAGGGTCTTCGGATTGGCCGCGCGGTACGCCGCCTCCTCGGCGCAGTAGGCGCGCGTGGCAAACTGGGCCACGGGGAATCCGAGCTCGTGGCAGCGGCGCAGCACGCAGGCGTGCGAGAGGGGCGAGCCCTCATAGCTGTCGCGCAGGTCGGCGTGCGCGTCGAAGTGCACGATGCCGATCTTCTCGCCGCGCACCTTGTAGGCCAGCAGCGCGCCGAGGGTCACGGTATGTTCGCCGCCGAGCATGACCGGACGCGCCCCGCAGTCCAGCGCCTCGCCGACGGCCTTCTCAATGGCGTGCAGCCACGCCTCGGGGTCCTTGGCCTTCGACGGCGCCGGGCGGACCGGCGGCGCGGTGTAGATGCCGCCCTCGCAGGGGAATTCCCCGCGTTCGTGCGCCTCAAGCTGGTCGGAGGCCTCCAGGATGGCGGCCGGCCCCCTGGCGGCGCCGGCCCCGTAGGAGACGGAGAGCTCCATCGGCACGGGTATCACATGAAAGCGGGCCTCCTCCTTGGCGGCCGGAGGATGTTCGGATCCCAGAAACGGATGGGCGGGTTTGGCCATGGTTCAGCTCCCTGTGGGGTGTTCGGTGACGGACGGCGCGGGGTCCTCGCCCCGCGGCAGAAAGTATGTGAGCCCGGCAAGTATCAGAATCAGCACCGCCGCCGCAATCTCGCAGATCAGCAGGATGCGGTTGCCGCGCGAGAGCGGCGGAATGCCGCAGGCCGGACGGGCCGCCGGGCGGGACGCCTCGGTCCGCAGATACGCCAGCACGCCGGCGTCGTACAGCAGCGAGGCGATCGGCTCGTCCACCGCCTCCAAGAGCGCCCCGCCCTCCGGCCGGGGCCCCGCGCAGCCGCCGGCGCGCCAGACGCGCACGGCCTCGCGGAGCGCGTCATAGCGGTCCAGGTCGCCGACCGTCAGCCGGCTCCCGGGCCCCGCGGACGCCCCGACCGCGGCCAGGATGACCTCGGCCGCCGGACGGAGCTTGGAGGGCAGCGCCGTCACGGCGACGCCCTCCGGAAAACGGCACTGCCGTACCGCGGGGCGCGGCACGGCAGCGGGTTGGGGCCGGGTGGCTTCAGGCGTCACGGACGCGGTCCCCGCGGTTCAGGCACGCAGCGACGCGCAGAAGGCCGCGATGCGCGAGACGCCCTCCTCGATATTCTCCATCGAGCAGGCGTAGCTCAGGCGGATGCAGCGGTCGTCGCCGAAGGCAATGCCGGGCACCACGGCCACGTGCTTCTCGGTCAGCAGCTTCTCGGCGAATTCAAGCGACCCCATCCCGAAGGCGGAAATGTCCGGGAAGACGTAGAAAGCCCCCTGCGGACGCGGACAGTGAATGCCGGGGATGGCGGCCAGCAAATCGGCGATGCGGTTGCGCCGCGCGGCAAAAGCCTCGACCATGCGGGCGACATCGGGGCCGGCCTCCCGGAGCGCCGCCAGCGCGCCCCACTGGGCGAAGGTGTTCGGCGCGGAGGCCATGTGGCTCTGCAGCGAGGCGAGCGCCTTGGCAAAAGGCTTCGGAGACGCGGCATAGCCCAGACGCCAGCCGGTCATCGCGTAGGTCTTCGAGAAGCCGTTCACGGTAATCGTATGCTCATAGAAGTCGGGCCCGAAGGAGGCCATGGAGGACTGCTTCACCTCACCGTAAGCCATGCACTCGTAAATCTCGTCGGCGACGACCCAAATGTCGCGGCGGACGGCCACCTCGCCAAGCGCGCGCAGCTGCTCGGGCGAATACATCATGCCCGTCGGATTCGACGGCGAGCAGATCACCACCGCCACCGTCTTCGGCGTGATGGCGGCTTCGAGTTCCTCGGGCGTCATCAGGAAGTGATCCTTAGCATCGGTCTTGACGAAGACCGGCACGCCGCCGGCCACGCGGATCATCTCCGGATAAGAGAGCCAGTAAGGCGCCGGCACGATCACCTCGTCGCCGGGATTGATCATCGTCTGAAAGACCTGCGAGAGCGCATGCTTGCCGCCGTTGGCAATCAGAATCTGCGACGGCTCGTAATCAATGCCGTTGACCGTCCTCAGCTTTTCGCACAGGGCCGCGCGCAGCTCGGGCAGGCCGGAGGCCGCCACGTAGCGGGTCTTGTTCTCGGCCAGCGCCTTGGCGCACGCGGCCTTGATGCACTCAGGCGTATCGAAATCGGGTTCACCGGCCGCAAACGCGCAGATCTTCACACCCTCGGCCTTCAGCTGGGCGGCCTTGCTGGTGATTGCAAGGGTGGCAGAGGGAGAGATCGACGCGACGGTAGTATTGATCGGCTTCATGCTGGTATGTCCTCAAATCGGTTCTTGGGAGCGATTCACTCTTGAGATTGCCCATAAGTCTACCAAAAATGCACCCCCCGCGGAGACGCGGGGGACTGCGGGTGCCCCGCGCGCCGCGCCCGCTGGCGGGGCGGCCCCGATCCGCCTACCGGCGCACGAGGCGAAGCGCCGTCCAGGGGAGAGTCACCGGGCTCAGCACGACGCCCGCCAGCACGCCCGCCGCGAAGAGCCCCGGCATCCGCGCCGCCCTGCGCCACAGCCCGGCGGCGTACAGCAGCGTCGCCGCGGCCCCTGCCCCTGCCAGCCACGCCGCCGCCTCCGCCGGCCCAAAGAGCCACACCCAGAACGCAACCCCCAGCAGGACCCGCCCCAGATAACCGACCCGCACCGCCGACCCAGCCGACCGCACCGGCGCCGCCTTCGGCCGCACCTTCTCCGCCGCCCCCTCCTCCGGGACCTCCGTCATCGGCGTATCCTCCGCGCAGACCCTGCGGAACGCCTCAGCCTCCGACAGCCCGCACCGCCGCAGCACATGCTCGGCATCCAGCCGCGCCGCGTCCGCGCGATACGCGATCACCCGCCCCAGCATCCGCCGCACCAGCGCCGCGTCCGCCGCCTCCAGCCGCCCCACCAGCCGCTCCACCGTCGGCTCCAGCCGCGCCAGATGCGCCTCCGTCAGCAGCGCGGGCTCGACATGGCCCTCACGGATCAGCGCGACCAGGAAATCAAAGGTCTCACGCTCATCCCCGAAACGTTCTGCGGCGTCTGTACGCATGGCGGCTCCTTGTGATGCGCTCCGTGTATGCCCCCAGTGTAGCACATCGCGCGCGGGCGCCGCCTCCCGGCCGGACTGTGCTAAGATACGGCCGTCAGGAGGTCCGCGATGCCGAGATATTGGGGCTGGGACTATAAACGGCCGTACTATACGATGGTGACGCTCCGCCGCAGAGAGGGTCTGCGGCTGGCCTTCTCCGTGCTCGACGCAGACAGCCCCACCGGCCTGCGCCCGCATCCGCTGACACAGGCCCTCACGCGCGAACTCTTCCGGCTCGGCGCAACCGGCCGGGACGTCGGCACCCTGAAGCCCTTCGTCATCATGCCCGACCACATCCACCTGCTGATCCGCCTGCGGGGCGGCGGCATCACCCTGCCGGTCTACGTCCGCATCCTCAGGCTCAGCCTGCAAAAGGTCTGCCGACAGTTTACCGATGAGAGCGGCCCCATCTTCGAGCGCGACTGGCACGACCTCATCGTCACCCGCCGCGGCCAACTCGGCCGCGTCATTCACTACATCCTCTCCAATCCCCGCGAAGCCCTCATCCGGCGGGCCCACCCCGACCGCTTCAGACTCTCCACCGACGTCACACACTGGAGCCTGGGCGACACCAAGGTCTGCGCCAAAGGCGACGTCACCCTGCTGAACGCGCCCCGCCTGGAGGCCGTGCGCCTCTCCCGCAGCCTTCTGCCGGGCACCCAGGCCTGGCGCGACGCCCTGGCCCCCTACGCGGCATGGGACCCGGGTGTCACAGCCGTCGGCACCTGGTGGTCGCCCGCCGAAACGGAAGCGCGGCGCCTGATCCTGGCCCGCGGCGGACGGCTGATCCACCTCTGCCCCCACGGACTCGACCGCCTCTGGCACCCCGCCGGCCAGGAAGCCCAGCAGCTCTGCGCCGCCGGCCGCCTGCTCTACCTCTCCCCCTACCCCCCGCAGGGCCGGCGCCTCGAGCCCGGCGAGACCCGCCATCGCTGCCTCGAGCTCAACGCCCTGGCCCTCCGCATGGCCGAAGCCCTCCCGCCTCCGGCTCACCGTCGGTAAAACCGCCCGCAGGCGCGGGCCCCCACACACGACGAAGCCCTGCGGGCAGCTTGCACGCCCCGGCCACAGGGCGCACCCATAGCGGGCTCCGCCGGTCTCAGCGCCGCCGCCGAGCCCCGCATGCGCCCCTTATCATCCCCGGCCTCTCGCAGGTGCGCTCCGCCGCGGCAGCGGCTCCGCCCCTGGGCCAACAACCGCCCTCGGCTCATGCCGAGGGCCCGCGCCCCAGCCGGCACCCTGCGGGGTGCCGTTTCCCCGGCCACAGGCCGGGTCCGTTGTGTGGTCGCGCCGGCCCCGGCGCAAGAAAAAGAGAGACCCGCTCCCGCGGGTCTCCCTTCAGGTGATTGCTTGCTCAGCCCAACCGGACTCAGGCCACCTTACGGCGAAGCCCTGCGGGCGCAGGCTTAGGCTTTGGCCGGTTTGCCGGTGATGGGGAGCTCGGCGCGGGTGACCAGCAGCTGAGACGCATTGCCGCTGCGCGTCTTCAGAACCAGCTTCGCCTCGGTGTCGGCATCGAAGGTCGCCTCCGTCCGGAACGCAATCTTCTCATCCGTCGCCTCCAAGACAGCGCACGCCTCGGTGCCGGAAGCGGTTTCGAGCCAAAGCCCCTCGTCCTCGGCCTCGGCGTCGAAGTCCAGGTTTTTCCCGTGCAGCGTACCGCTCCCGGCGGAGGTCAGCGTATTCACTTTCCCGGACGCCGCGTCCATCATCCACTTCAGCACCGGGTAGTGCCCGACAGCGGTCTTCATCACCTGACCGCCCACCGTCGCGTAGCGCAACACCTTGCCGACGGAGGCGGTTACACGCAACCGGTTGACGCCCTCGTCGAAATCGGCATCCGGACCGGCGAAGGCGCCACGGATGGACGGGCGCAACGTGACAAGACCGCCGATATTGATGCTGTAGCCCGCGAACAGGAGGTTCTGCGCGAGTTTGGAGAAGGTCGACAGGACGTGGATGACATCCTCCTCTTCGTAGGGGAAGCGTCCCTGAGCCATCAGCTTGGCAATCATCTCCAGGTTGTACGGCGCGGAAGCGTCCACGCGGGCATTGTAGACCGTCTTGCCGGTCAACTTCGACGCGCCGCCGTTAAGCACGACGTGATAAAGGATGCGGTTCTGTTCGGTCACGGTAGTCGCATTGATTCTGGTTTTAGCCATGGTTGTGTTCCTTTCAGTTTGGTGTACCTGCCACTCCCGACGCCGGCCGCCCACGCCATGTGGTCCGTCACCGTGCGTCCGCCAAAGAAGCAGGCTCACACCCTTGCGAAAAATAGGACACAGAAAGCATAAGATGCGAAATAGCGCTCATGAAGACAGTGCGTTATTTCAAATGTCCTGTAGGACATCATGATGTCCGGTTCCTACTTTCCAGAGCGCTTGTCCAAGGTTCTCCCACGGCACCTTTCGGCGCATCCGACAACCACCGCCCCCAGTCACTGCCGATAAGCGTAAGCGGACATGCGCGCGCGTGTAGCCGTCAT
>CALXSH010000047.1 GCA_944391065.1 uncultured Kiritimatiellota bacterium
CGGCGGCGCCTTGGCGCCGCGGAGTGGCTCGTGGGGCGCTTTGGCGCCGCGGGGGTGGCTCGTGGGCAGAGGGGGCAGGGGAGCAGGGGGGCCTTTTTGGGGCGGCCTTGGGCCAGTACGGTCTCTGCGGCGGCGCTTTGGCGCCGCAGGGGTGGCTCGTGGGGCGCTTTGGCGCCGCGGGGGTGGCTCGTGGGGCGCCTTGGCGCCGCGGGGGAGGCTCGTGGGGCGCTTTGGCGCCGCGGGGGTGGCTCGTGGGGCGCTTTGGCGCCGCAGGGGTGGCTCGTGGGGCGCCTTGGCGCCGCGGGAGAGTGGCGCGGAGGGGTGGCGCGGGGGCGTTTTTGGGGGGCTTGACTTCCGGTGGGGGTGGCGTATAATACACGCCTTTTTCTGACACCGGGTAGGCTTTGTCCCGGGTCGGAGAGGAATAATCGGTCCCGCCGATCCGGGGGTGACAGTATGTGTGTATCCGGTAAGGTGCCGGACCCCGGATGCGGACCGGAGCAGACAAAGGAAGAAGAGATGAGAGAGCTGATGAAATCGGCCACGGCCCTCTGCGCCGTCGGCCTCGCCGCCGCCTCGTTGGCGGCAGTGTCCCCCGTGTCGCGTAAGGTCAACGTGCGCGCCTCCGCGGCATCCGTCGAAGCCGCCTCCGTGCGGGTCGTCTCCGACACCACGACGGCCCCGGAGCTGACGCTCCGGGTCAGCGATCCGCTGATGCAGGTGGAGATGCAGGCGACCCAGGAAGGGGCGGAAAAGGATTGGGCCCGGGTCAACTTTCTGCCCGCCAAGGTAACTGTGACATCGGTCACGGTCTACGCCCCGGGCACCGGCCTGGAGACCCACTACCCGACCGTTACGCTCGGCGAAAGCACCTCCAAGACGGTCAGCCGGGCGGCGTCGGAGACCTATTTCGCCGGTGCCGACGGGACGTACGCCACGGCTGCGGCGGTCACCTACACCTTCGATTCGCCGATTACGCTGACCTCCGATGCCCTCTACACGCTCACCTTCAATCCGGCGGCGGGCGCCAACTCCTCCGGCGTGTACCTTGTCGGCTTCACGGCCACGCATGACCATGAGGGATCGGAGCTGGCGATAGGCACGGGTACGGCCTACCGGCCCTATGTGGCCGTCGGCGGCGGCACCGCGACCATGAATGTCTACAGTGCCGTCATCGCGGGCGACACGGCGCTGAGCGCGATGCTTCCGAGCGATTTTGAAGACAGCGCCGATTCGCTGGTGGAGCTCCGCTTCAAGGACCTCGGCGGTACGGTTACGCTTGACCACAGCCTTGAGAAGGCTGCGCTCTTTGCCTATTCGATGATCCCCGTCGGCAAGGGGCTTCCCGGCAGTACGGCGACGGATCAGAGCGGAACGGCCGTTCTGAAATTCCCCGATGCGGGCACGAATAAACACACCGGCCCGATGACGCTTTCGGGCAACGAGGCCGGCGGCATTACGCTTCAGGCGGAGACGTCGGCGACTTCCTCCTCGCCCTCCGTGGCGCTGGGTACGTCGGCGTGGAATCCCAAGGATTTTCTGGTGCTCTGCGACATCGAGCAGGCCCTGCTGATGCCGACCGTCGGCGGCAGCGAAACGACGACCTCCGGAACCGGCTGGTTCGAGACGCATGAGGTGCTGATCCCGGCCGGCCGCAGCTGGTACGTCAAGCCGCCTTATCACAGCCAAAACGAACGCCAGCTGCCGACCGTTGCCTTCGGCTCGGCCGACTCCCGCCTGGTGCTTGCCGCCGCGCATGCCATCCCGGAGAAATACCGCACCCTGATGGAGAACGCCTCCGGTACGCTGGTACTGAGCAAAGAGGAGACCTTTTCCGGCGATACGGCATTGGGCGATGCCGGTCTGGAGCAGCACTTTGAGAGCTACGGGAAGACGACCTTCTCCGGGGCGATGACGGTCGGCAAGGGAGACGCGAGCGATACGACCTACCATCAGCATGCCGGTTCCACGACCGTCTCCGGGAACGTGACGGTCGGTGTCGCCGACGCGGCACGTGCCGCCCTGATGATCTACGACGGGGAATTTGCCGTTGCTTCGGGCAACAGCCTGATGCTCGACCCTGCGGCCCATGGGCTGGAGGTTACCGTCGGCGACGGAGAGGGCGATGTCGGATCTGCGCTCCTGAAGGTTTCCGCCGTTGGAGCCGTCTCCGGTGCTGAGGCCACCGGCAACGGCACGCTGACCGTCGCCAAGGACGGCCGAATCGAAGCCGGCACCGTGACGCTGCCTGTCGGTGCCAACCACACCGTGCTGCTCGACGGCGGCACCTTTGCCGCTCCGGCCGGCAGCTCCGCTACGCTCACCTTTGGCCCCGGCGCCCTGCGGGTGACCGCAAATGGCGGCACGCTCGATGCCAATGGCAGCAGCCTCACCGTTGACCGGGTTACCGGCGGCGAGGGCTCCGGCACGCTGACGGCCAAGGGCACCGTCACGATTACAACCCTGACCGACTACGACGGCACCGTTCAGGCCGAGAAGGGCAGTGCCAATGCCAATAAACTCACCCTCGGCACCATCTCCGGCACCTCCGGCACCGTCACTGTCGGCTACCTCGGGTACCATGCGGCTGACGGCTCCGACGATGACGGTGCCGCCCTCAAAGCCGTCACTGAGGCCGCCGAGAACTATCAGGGCACCCTCGCCTTTACCTCCCAGTATCGGACGCTGGATTTCACCCAGACCGAGATCCGCTCCTTCCCCTACGCCCTGGCCTTCTCCAACGGTGCCTCGGCCGCCGCTCCCCAGCACATCATCATGCGTCTGGACCAGTACGACGGAACCACGGTCCGCTGGCCGGAGAATCCCCAAAATATCAAGCTGACCCTCATCGAGACCGGCTCCTACGGCGGCGAAGCCTTCGGCCTGCCCGCCATCCCCTCGGGCGTTACGCTTGAATTCGCCTCCTTCAAGGCTGACGGTTCCGGATATACCGTCCGCGGAGAGGCAGACTATGTCTACACGACCGACGAAAACGGCGTCACCGGCTCGCTCACCTGGGAGAACCCCGTCTTCACCGGCAACAGCGCCTGGGTTGACTGCGAGTTCAACGGCACCAGCGCCAATACCGGCTGGGTGACGCTTTATAATGAGACCGGGATGAAAATCCTGAACGGCATGCTGCTGGGAGTTGCGGAAGTCGGAGGTGTGATCATTGATGTTGAGAATAAGAGCCACAAGGCCTACTTTACGGAGGCGCATTATCCCAAGCAGGATCTCGGTGCCGTGAAGCTTTACAGCTGTCCCTACATCTCCAAGCCTTCCCTTCTCTATCCCGAGATCTGGAGCGTGGCCGTCCGCGTGAAGGCGCCGACTAAGGATAACACCTGCCTGATTCAGATCGGGGCCAATGTGTTGACGCCGAAATCTTCTGATGGCAGGTGGCCCGGTGATCTCGATCATAAGGACTTGGCGTCCTTCCCAACGGAAAATCTCAATTCCGTTGTCATCTCCACCGGGTCGGACACTCAGACACTGGTACTGTCTTATGTGCAGGGTAATACTTCCACTTCGGCCAAGGAAATTGCGACGGTGAAATTGGCAGACCTGACCTCGGCCTTCCACACCGTTTCCATGTCCTGTGACGGGACCTCTATTCGGGTTTATCTCGACGGCGCGTATCTGACGACTTATGCGCCGGACGACAAGCGCATCGCTCTCGGCCCCGGGCTTCAGATCGGCTCCATGCTGGGCGGAAGCACGATCGTTAATTCTACTCTATGGGAAACGTTTGCCCCAGCGACAGAAGCTGCCGGCGGCGCGATCGATTACGTGCGCTTCTACAAGGGTGTACTCTCCGATGCCGCCATGCTCGCGCTCGCCCATGAGGCCCCGCCGGTCATCAAGAACGTCCGCTATGTCCGCACGCTGACGGCCGGTGAAAGCGGCACGTGGGTTGAGGCCGGCAAGTGGCAACGGCAGGAGCGGACATCGGGGAGTTGGACGAATTCTGGCGACACCGTCGCGGAGCCGGCCGAAGGCTGCGAGGTCTATCTGATCCCGCCGGCCTCCGGGACGGCGACGCTGGCGGTCAATGTTAAACTTGACACGGCTAACCGCTTTTATTCGCGCAACCGTCTTTACAGCCGCCTGACGATTGAGAGCGGGCACTCGGGTTCGGTGGCGATCGTGCCGTATGCCGGAACGGCCACTGATTCGACGACGGCCACTGATTCTTGGCAGACGGCAATGACCGGCGGCGATTACACCTACGGGACGGTCCGCTTCACCGGCGGCGTGAAACAGGCCATCCATGACGATTCCAAGGTTACGGACGTTGCCGGCCTGGCCGGGACGGTGGAGATTGACGGCGGCGTCTGCCGTCTCGACTGGGACGGCGTGACGCTGGCGGACAGCGCCCAGGTGACGATGAAGGCCGGCCTTTCGCTCGTCCGCGGCGAGGATGCCGAGAGCAAGACCTATCAGCTCACCGGGCCGGTGACGTTTGGAACGGGCGCGGCGTTTGTGACGAATCCCGCCGAGTCCGGCACAGCCGTCTGGCTGCCTGTCTTCGGAGAGGACGTGGACGGCTGGCGCTTCTATGACGATACGGCTAAAGACAAGGGTGTGGCTGCGGGCCTCTTTGCCCGTGCCGTGCAGACGCCGGGCCGTCTCTATCTCGACCTGACGCAACACCCGGTCTCCGGGACGTCCGACTTCTCCGCGCAGGCGTGGTACCGCTACGGCTATGCCGGGACGGCCGCCTCGGAGACGCTGAGCGGCATGGAGCCGATCGCGGCTTCGGATGATGACTTTGCCAAGGCAATCGCCTTCCAGATCCGCGTGCCGTCAGGCGGTGCGGCGCTGACGATGGATCAGGACGTCACGGTCCGCAACTTTGTCGTGGACCGCGCCAAGGCGGGCGCCTCCGGGACGCTGACGCTGACGGCGGACAATGAGGCCACGGCCGTCACGGTGACGGACGAAGTCATCACGCACGCCGTGCTGGACATCGCGGGCGGCGAGGTTCCGGCTTTGACGCTGAAGGGCACCGCGCTGCATGGCAGCGACGGCGAGCTGGTCATGGCCGGCACCGTGGATTGGCCGCTCAATACCAGCTCCGTCGGCCGTCTGACGGCCAAGGAGGGCAAGACGCTGACGCTCTCCGGCCCGCAGAACCTGCGTGCCTACAATACGCTTCTGGCCGCGCAGGCGGGCGCGACGCTGGTGCAGAGCGGCGCGGCGAATGCGCTCCTGGGCGCCGACATCGAGCTGGGCGAGGGAGCGGCCTTTGCCTTTGCCGGGCAGGCGACAGGCGGCTCCGACACCGGCGGCGTGCGCCTCTCCGGAGCGCTGCGGCTGACCGGAGCGTCCGCGACGCTCCGCGGCGGAAACGGCGCACTCTTTGCCGCCGACGGCGGTATTGTCGGTCCGATACCAATCTCCAACAACGTGGCAAAGCTGACGGTCGAGGCGGCAGAGGGCATCACCTGGAGCACGCCGACCTCGGCGCTGACGAATCTGGCGCTTTGGAAGCGTGGCCTCGGCACGGTGGATTTCCACTCCCAGTCCGCCCCGACGGTGACCGGCCCGGTCATGGTGGAGGGCGGCACGCTTCTGGTCGCCCCGTCGGTGCTCGGTGCCGAGGAGACGGCCGGCCACACGGGGGCCGCGGTCGGGCATTACGGCCTGACCGTTAAGGCCGGGGCCACGCTCGGGCAGACCTCTGCGGCCTCAACCGCGGGGCGCGTGCTGGCCTGCATCGCGGCCGGTCAGCGCCTGAGCGGCACGGGGAAGGTCGACGGCATCCTCCGGCTGACCAAGGGCGCTATTCTGATGACCGACGGCTCCGGCGCGCTGACGGCACAGTCGGTGGTGACCGAGACCGGAATCCCGGGCGACATTACGGTGGAGCTCGGGACGGGTTACGAAGCGCGTACGGTCTTTCTGACGTCGCTCGACGGCAAAGAGGAGACCGTCCGTCGCCGCCTGAACAGCGTGAAGGGAGCGGAGCTCTGGGACACGATCGCCCGCCATGTGACGCCGCAAGGTGCCGCGGCCGCGGACCGGACCGAGTATTATGCCCGCCCCGGCGGCATTCCCAAACCGGCCGGCGATGCCGCCGGCGTGTTCGATGCCGGGCTGGAGCAGGAGCTGACCGACCGTTACCGCGATGAGGGCCGCGCTTATATCGGCGAGACCGTCGGCCGCCGCCCCTCGCGGAAGGATGTTGCGCTCTCGGCCGCGGAGATCTCGGGTGCCGAGCGCTGCTTTACCGGCATCTCGCTCTTTGCCGACCGGGCGGGAACCTCGGGGAGCTATGCGTATGTCGACGGCGCGACCTATCTGGTGGGCTTCGAGTACGGCATCACGGCCATGACCGTCGTTAAGCCCGGGACGCCGCCGGCGGGGCTCACCCTGCCCGAGGACGGCCGCGTCGTCATTCTGGAGGTCACGGTGGAGAGCCATCTGAAGCCGCTCTTTGACGTGGAGACGACTGCTGCGGCTGACTTCCGCCCCGGGACGACCGTCGAGGTGACGCTGGGCGGTACGGTCTGCACGGACACGCAGGTGGCCGAGGTCGCCGACCTGAAGGGGACGCCGTTGTCTGCCGACCGCTCTAACCGCAAGACCGGCAACCGCTATCTGGCGGTTCCCTTCAGCGAGGATCTCTTCGGCACCGGCGACACCAGCACGAAGGTCTCCGTCCGGGCTGTCCCGCCCGCCGCCGCTTCCGACGCGCAGTGACGCCCACGCGCCCGTGCGCGTATCCCTCAAACAGAAGGCCCCGCAGCGATGCGGGGCCTTTTTCATCCGCGCCCCTCCGCCGTCGTCGCGCCCCACGGTAATTGTCGCCCACTTCCGGGGTAAAAGTGGGCGACAAACGAAGCAAAAGTGGGCGACAATTGCCCCAAACGTGGGCGACAATTCAAAACCGCGCCGTTACGGGCTTTTACGGGAGCTGCGGACATGGGCTAGGGGGCTTGAGGGGAGTGGGCCGGTGGCGGTCCGAGGGGAGTGGGCCGGTGGCGGGGTGAGGGGAGTGGGCCGGTGGGGTGGAGTCTTTAAAGCAGGGGGTGAGGCGATGCCGGGTAAGGGGCCGGCGGTCCGAGGGGAGTGGGGCGCCGCGGGGAGGTGGGCGGTCCGAGGGGAGTCAGCCGGCGGGGTGGAGTCTTTGAAGCAGGGAGTGAGCCGGTGCCGGGTAAGGGGCCGCTCCGGTGGGGTGGCCCAGGGGCATTGGAGACCGACGTCTGACGACGTCTGCGCACAGACCGTACTGACGGCGCGGGCGTAGCCCGCGGGGGATGGGCTTGACGCGGAGAGGGATGGCGCGGGCTGCGCCCGCGGGAGGACGGCGGCTGAGGGGGGCCGGGAGGGCGGCGGGTGAGGACGGCGGGTGAGGGTGGTGCGGGAGGGGGTGGCACGGGGCGCGGCGGGGCTTTCGGGCGGCATGGTCTCTGCGGCGGCGGTTTGGCGGTGCATGGGTGTGTCTGATTGTGGTACGCTGGTCTTTCCGCAACGAGAGGGAGGTGGCCGATGATGCGACGGATGACGATTTTGGCGGCTTTTGCGGTCGCGGCGACGGGATGGGCACAGGAGACGAAGGTAACGCCGGTGACGGCCGATATGACCGTCGGGGTGAAGACCTGCGAGACGCCGCTGGGGCAGTATGACATTGCCGAGGGGGCGACGCTGACCCTCGATCTCTCCAAACTGCTTAACTTCGGCCGGAGCGCGCTGGTCTGTTCGCTGACGTGCGATGCGGCGGACCGTGACAGGCTGCGGGTCGTCGGCTATCCTGAGACCCAGTATGAGACGACGTGGATATGGGATGACGCGACGGGTTATGGGACGCTGAAGCTGGCGAGGCGCGATTATCAGAAGACCAAGATTGTCCGCGTCCATCCCAATCTGACGCGCGGGCTGGAGCGCGAAGCCCTTATCGGGGTGCGGCCGTCGCGGGTGGGCGGATTTGTGACCGAGGCGGTCTTTCGCGTGCAGTACAGGGGCTGCGGCGGGGAGGCGCTGTCGGATTTCCGGCTGTGGAAGCAGCCGGGCAGCGCTTCGACCAGTCAGAGCAGCATTGATACGTATACGTATCCGACCCCGCACTTTTACGAGGGCGGCGCGACCGAGCTGACGGCGGCATCGACGGTGACTGCCGAACGCTCCGCGACGACGGAGACCGGGGACGGCTGGAAGACCTTTACGCTGACGTACCGCGACACGGCGACCGGGACGTCGGGGAGTACGTGGATTTATGCCTTTACCGGTCAGAGCGACGGGTGGGAGGGCAACCGCGACAGCGTCTGGCTGACGGCGAGGCTCGATCCGGAGGTGCCGACCGATGCGGAGTTTCGCGTGTCGGTGGAGCGCTTTGCGCTGACCAACGGGGTCTGTGTCGCGGAGGCCGAGGCTCCGCAGACGGTACCGCCGCACCGGGTGCTGCCCCAGCGCTACCGCGTCACGACGTACATGCGCAACGATTACATGCAGGACAGCGGGGCCGTCTGGGTCAGCGATCCCTTGGACGATCACCCGGACCGGTTGCCTTCGCTGAGCGATATCTTTCTGATCGACATTTACCCGCTGTACGATGACGGCGCCCTGACGCTGTCGTGGAACCAAAAGCCGGCCTCGCAGGCCGGGAAGAACTTCCTGGTTGACGACGATGCCTGCTGGGAGCGCCTGAAGACGCTTCGGGAGGAGGCGGGGCTGACCTCCCGCAATCTGCGCCTGAAACTGTGCCTGACGAAGGGCGCCGAGGTGACCATCGGTGACCGCACGGACTTCCTGCTGGGCTTCGTCAGCCGGGACGATCTGCGCGCGAAGGCGGTGCATGAGCTGGTGACGCTGCTGGAGCGGCTTGGGGCCGACGGGCTGGACATCGACTGGGAGTATCCCGAGAATGCTGAGTCTTTCCGGGGGTATGCGCTGCTGGTCGCCGACCTGGCCGACATTTTCTTTGAGCGCGGCTGGGAGCTTTCGCTCTGCACGAGCGTCGGGTGGCGCTTTGCCGCGCCGGGCACGCTTGCCTCCGTTGATTTCATTTCTTCCATGGCCTATGACGGCGGCGCGCTCAATGCCCCGCTCTCCAAGATGCTGGGGGCGGCTTCCTCGCTCACGGCCCGCGGCGTGCCCAAGCGGCGCATCACCGTGGGGCAGGCTGTTTACGGCAGCCGGAAGCAGCCCGGCTGGAAGACCATTGTGGGGACGCTGGGGGAGGCGAACGGTTATACCGGGTATGACGACGACATGGCGACCGTCAACGGCGAGGCGAGCGTCTCCTACACCGGTCCCACCACGTACCGCGCCAAGGTGGCTTACTGCCGCGATCAGGACTACGGCGGCATCATGAGCTGGGGGTATTACTCCGATGTCGCCTGGACAAGCGACCACTCCCTCGGCCGTCATCAGGCCCGGGTGCTGGTGCCCGGCGGCGCGTATGCCCCGCCGGAACCCGAAAGGGAGGCCGACGGGACGGTGCTGCTGGACAGCGAGAGCGACTGGGACTGGTTCTCCCGCAATGCCGGTACCGTCAGGAAGGCCGCGCTGACGGCCGACATTGTCTTCGGCACCGATCCCCGGCCGGTTCCCTCCTTCTCGGGCGAGCTGGACGGCCGCGGCCACACGCTGACGCTGCCCAAGGATGTCTGGATCGTGACGTACGACGATGTTGGCCTGTTTGCGGAGCTTACCGGCGCGGTGCGCGATCTGACGCTTGATGTCGCCGGCCGGATTGTTTCCCGCCGCGACCGCAAGATTGATGCCGCGACGGGAAGTAACGGGAAGGTCAGCTTCACGGCCCGCGGCGGCGAAGGGGCCTTTGCCGGGGCGCTTGCGGCGAAGGCCAATGCCGGGGCCGTCATTGACGGCGTGACGCTGATTCTCCGGGAAGGTTCCGAGGTCCGCGGCCAGCACGAGGTCGGCGGCCTGATCGGTCAGCTCTGGTGCGCGGGCGGCGGTTCGCTGACGGTGAGCAACTGCACCGTCGATCTGGCCGGCACCGTGACGACCTACGCTTCCGATTCTTCCGACGCCAAGGTCCGGATGACATCGCAGAACAATGCCGACGTCGGCGCCCTTGTCGGGCAGATGAACTGGGCCGAAACGGGGAAGCCTGTTTTGGCGGACAATCGCGTCATTCTCCGTCCCACCGCCGTCATCCATTCCGAGTGCGGGACGCAGGGCGGCGCCGGCGGTGCAATCGGCAACATCAACCGCACGGTTGCCTCCGGTGTTATCTCCGGCCTCGATGTCCTCTGGTATGAGGGGGCCTCCGTCACGTCGGCAGAAGGCAACGGCACTGCTGCCTTCCGGGCGCAGCCCTGGGCCGGCAACCGCAACGGAGCAGGCAAGGACGGCGCGCCCGCGCTGGCCGAGTGCGGTTCGCTGATTTACAACGGGAGCGGCGACTTCCCTTGGGCCGCCGGGGATCTTTGGGTCCGTGAGTCGGATGCGCTCCCTTCCGGTTCCGGTCCGCTGACGCTTGATCTCGGCGATGCCGGGCTTGATGCGGAGGGCGAGGCGCTTCTGCGGGAACGTCTCCCGCTGCCGCCCGCCGGCGTCCTCACAGTGAAGCTGCCGGCCGCCGCAGCCGATCGCTATCTCGTCTTTGACGGGCTGACGGCAGGGTGGACCGTTACCGGCGGTGTCGCAGAGGCGGAGGTGCCGACCGTCGGCTATGGCGTCACGGAGCTTGCCGTCGCCGACGGGACGGTTTCGCTCGGCTTCGGCATCGAGGGCGCCACGCTTGCGCCGGGCGTGACGGTGACGCTGATGAAGCGTCAGGCGGACGGCTCCTTTGTCCCTGTCGAGGGGGTTAGCCCGGTCTCGGCCTTGGCCGCCGACGGTGCCCAGACCATCGGGCTGACGCTGCCCCGGGAGACGGGCCCCGGCCCTTACCTCTATAAGGTGCGGCTGGAGCCCTGAGCAGGGCGCAGGCGCCGGGGTGGCGGTCCGAGGGGAGTGGGGCGAGGTGCAGGTCGCTTAGCGGGCGCGGTGCGGTCCTGACAGGGGCGCTCGGAGGTGGCTTATGAGGGGCAGAGAGGGGGAGCCGCGGCTTTCGCGCAAGAGGAAGCCCGCACGCTCAGGGGGCGTCCGCATCGGCTGTGGGAGGAGGGCATTCCGGAGCGGACCGTCCGGGCGTAAACCCGTCCGGAGGCCGCCCATGCGCCCCGTCCCCGGCTGTTTTTTTGCCGGCGTCAAGGCGCCTCCATCCCTGTCAGCGTCCATGCGCCCCCCGTTCGGAAGAGGCAAATGCGCCCATGCGCAAAGGGCGCAGGCGCGTTCCGGACGGTGTGTGGCGCGGGATTTGTGGTTATAATATCAACGAGATAAAAAGTATTGACGGGGGGGGGGTAGTGTGGTACCGTAGTAGCAATCCTTGGGCTCTCCCGTGCGGGTGCATGGCGGCCGGGGAGAAACCAAGGGCACGCAGGATGTGCCGAAAGGAACGACAGACATGAAGAAGATGATGATGGCCCTTGCGGCCCTCTGCGTCGCCGGCGCCGCCAGCGCGGTGGATATCGATTGGAAAACGGGATATACGTGGAACGTGAATTATACCTCGACCGGCGTGCAGGGGCCTAGCACGGACCCAGCTGCGCCTAATACGCTGGATCTCGGAAAGACGTTTAACTTGTCGACTGACTATCTGAGCGTTACGACGGTCTTTACCGTCAACGCGTTGCCGGGCAGTGATGGCGGGTGGAGGTCGATTCTCTCGCTCTATAACTCGACCAGTGGTGGAAAAGATGATAATTTCCGTCTATCAGTGACTAATTGGAAGGATTTAAACAATGACCGCGAGAAGGATCCGTACAATACTTTCGTCCTGAACGGCAATCTCGTGGGTAGTGGTGCTGGTGCGGATGCTTATGGTCCGGTGGAGGATCCCGATTATACGCCTGTTGCGAATCAGAAGTACTCCGCCACGATTGTCTTCGATGGAGGCAACGCCACGGTGACGATTAGTACTGTTGGTGAGGATGGCACGTTGACGACGGTCGCGAGTATGGTGAAGGAGAATATCGGGTCCAATCCTAGCGGTTCGACCTACGACGCGACCATTGACTCGATCATCTTGGGCACGGCTTCGGTGAACGAAGAAAACGCCAACCGTACTTTTGCCAATGGCGCTCTGACGGTTGAGAGCGTGACGGTCGTTCCTGAGCCGACGGCGCTGGCGCTTCTGGCGCTGGGCGTGGCGGGTCTGGCGCTCCGCCGCAAGGCGGCCTGAGGGGGCTGCTGAGCGCAGTTGCTTTTGCATGGGAGGTTCCGGAGTTCGGGGCCTCCCGTTTTCTTGGGCGGCGGTTTCGCCGGATACGGCGTTTTGGGAGGGTGAGATGAAGCGACGGGAATTTCTGAAGCTGTGTGGGTACGGGTTGGCGGCGACGGCGGTGCCGGGGGTGCTGCGGGCGGCGGATGAGGGGGCGCCGAAGCGGCCCAATATCATTCTCTTCATGGTGGACGATATGGGCTGGCAGGATACCTCCGTGCCATTCTGGTATGTGGACGGGAAGCCGGTGAAGACGCGGCTGAATACACGCTACCGGACGCCGAACATGGAGGCGATGGCGCAGGAGGGGGTACTTTTCACCGATGCGTATGCGTGCGCAATCTGTTCGCCGACGCGCTGCTCGCTGATGAGCGGGATGAATGCGGCCCGTCACCGGGTGACGGACTGGACGCTGGATGTCAATGACTCGGGTCGGCTGAATACGCAGGGCAACGGCAGCAAGTCTCCTTTTTGGGCCGCCAACGGTCTGCAGCCGGAGGGTACGCAGGCGGAGGGCGCGTGTCTGCCGCCGTGGCGGCGTGACGGCAGCGGGAAGTATTATCAGCCGACGGAGGCCTCGGAGAAGGTCGCCTATAAGATGACGGTCCCGTATACGAATGCGCTGACCTTCCCGAAGGTGCTGCAGGCGGCGGGCTATCACACCATTCACTGCGGCAAGGCGCACTGGGGCAGCGGCAGCTTCAATACGGTAAGCAATACGGGGGCAACGACGCCGGGGGCCGATCCGCGGAATTTCGGATTTGACGTGAATATCGCGGGCTGTGAGATCGGCGGCCCGAACAATTACCGGGGCGACTGCAAATACGGCAACAACGGCACGGGATGGGTCCATTTTGCGGTGCCGGGATTGGACGAGAATGCCTATTATGACCGGAATGTCTTTTTGACCGATGCGCTGACGGATATGACGCTGAAGGCGCTGACGGAGCATCTGGACAGGGATGACGGACGGCCCTTTTATCTGTATATGGCGCACTACGCCATTCATTCGCCGTGGGGGTATGGGCAGGCGTGGGACGCGGAGCGCGGGCCGGGATGGAGCGATCCCGGGGACGGATTGGCCTGGAATGACACCGAGCGGAACTATGCGGCCCTGATTGAGGGCATGGACGATTCGCTCGGGGCAATCCGGGCATTCCTGGAGGAGAAGGGGATCGCCGACAACACGATTGTCATTTTCATGGCGGACAACGGCGGCAACGACGGTACGGCCAATTCGCGCATGACGTGGGCCAACGCTCCGCTTCGCGGCGGCAAGGGGTCCTGCTATGAGGGGGGCATCCGTGAGCCGATGATGGTGGTGTGGCCGGGTGTGGTGACGGGCGGGACGGTCTGCCATGAGCCGGTGCATATCGACGATTTCTATCCGACCATTCTGGAGATGGCCGGGGTGGCGCTGCCGACAGAGGATGAGCTGGCGGTGACGCCGTCGGTCGGGTCGGGGGATTCCGAGCGGCGTCAAGTGCTGGACGGGCAGAGCATCGTGCCGCTCCTGAAGGGCGAGCGGGCGACGGTCAGCGCCGACGGGTCGCCGCGGGTTTTCCTCTGGCATTATCCCAATCAGTGGGGGGAGGGCGGCAGTGCGCCGCGCTACTATCATTACTACTCCGTGGTGCGTCAGGGCGACTGGAAGCTGATTTACAATCACAATACCGCCGGTGACGCGGGCGTATTCGAGCTGTACAACCTCGCCGAGGACATTTCCGAAAAGAGCGATTTGGCGTCGGCTCGGCCCGACATTACCGAGCGGCTGCGGCAGGTGATGGCCGAGCGCCTGCGGGCGTGCGGGGCGCAGATGCCCACGCGGACCGCGGATGGGGCGACCGTGCCGTGGCCGGACGCGGTGGCGTGGGATGCGACGGCCCGGCCGCAGGCGGGCGTGACGCTGAAGGGCGCGGCGGGAGGGGCGCAGTGAAGCGGGCGGCCGTTGCGGCGGCGCTGGCGCTGCTGGCGTCCGGAGCCCTCATGGCCCAGGCGGACGGCGTGCTGAAGATCGGGTTTTATTACAGCACGGCGCCTTCTGCCGACAAGGTCCTTTTTGAGGAGGGCGTCAACCTGATTCCCGGCAACAACGATCAGAGCACGCGTCTCCCGGGGACGCTGGCGGCGGGCGCGCTGAAGCAGCCCGGCGGGACGGCGTCGCGCTGGGGCGTGACGGTCGCCGAGGAGGTCGGCGGCAGCGGCGCGGCCATGGCGTCCTCGGCCTACACGGAGGCAGTCACGGGGATTTTCCCAGCGGCGACGGTCTCCGGCTTGCCCAACGGGGTGCCGCTGCAGGGGAGCACGTCGGCGTCGTTGACCTTTGACGGGGTGACGCCGGGCAATCTCTACCGCGTGACGGCGCTGGTGGGGCGCGGCAACACCTGGGATTCCGGAAAGTCGGTTTACCGCGTCGGCGGCACGGTGCGGTTGGCTGCTGTGAGCGCTCAGTCGGAGGCCGGCGCGACGGTTTCGGGAACAACCGTGACGGCGACCGTGCAGAGCGGCGCGTGGGCGCTGATGACCTTCGAGACGGTGGCGTCCGAGGCCGCGCTGGCGCTGACGGCCGAGGGTCATGGCAGCATTCAGGGCGTCATGCTCGAGGATCTGGGCGCGGCGGATGCGGCCATGGTCTGGACGACGGCCGGTGACGGTTCGTGGACGGATGCGGCGAACTGGGCTGGGTATGACGGCGCTTCGGAGGTAACGGCCTATCTGCCCGATGTCGCGTGCGATGCCGTGACGGTGGAGGCCGCGGGGGCCGTGGCCAAGGCTGCGGTCTGCACTGCCGCCGCAACGGTCTATACGCTGAAGGATCTGCCCGATGCGGTGGCGGTCGCCTCGTCGGGCGCTCTCGTGCTGGCCGACGGGGAGGGGCGCTACGGTCATGCCGTGACTTCCGGGACGGTTTATGTGACGGGGGAGGAGGTTGCCTTCGGCGGTACGGCGGGACGCATTGAGGTGGCCTCGGCTGTGGCCGGGGACGGTTCGGAACGCCCGGGGGCGCTTTGCCTCACGGGGTCGGCATCCGATGTGACGCTGGAGCGGGGGTGCACGCTTTCGGGCAGCGGCACGGTCTCGGGTACGCTGACCGTGGCCCCGGGGGTCTGTCTGGCCCCGGCGGACGGTGCGCCGCTCACCGTGGGCGCGGTCACCGCCCGTGTGCCGGACTTTGAGGCCGTCGCCTGGCCCTACGGTGAGCCTGCCATGACCGGGCAGGCGACGGTGACCGTGCGGCCCGGCGGCGCCGGTTGTCTTCTCTCTTGGGGCTCCTGCGGCGAGGGGGTGGCGTTTGTCCTGCCCGAGGGTGTTCCCGGCGCGCTTGAACGCCGCACGGATGGCCTGTGGTATGTGCCGCCTGAGGAGCCGGGGTACCGGCTGCGCCTGAAGTGACGCAAAGCGAGGGCCCGCCGCCGGCGGGCCCTCGCCTTTTGCGGGGCGGCAGGCGGGGTGAGGGGAGTGGGCCGCCGGGGTGGAGCCTTTGAAGCAGGGAGTGAGCCGGTGCCGGGTAAGGGGCCGGCGGTCCGAGGGGAGTGGGGCGCCGTG
>CALXSH010000048.1 GCA_944391065.1 uncultured Kiritimatiellota bacterium
GACGGCCCTTCACTCTGCGTGACTTTGCACAGTCATACTTTGTGCGCTTCTGGGCGATGTACTCTGTTTTCGATTGTTGTGACATAATGTTATCCATGCACTACAGTGTAGGGTGTCCAGTAAATGAGGAAAGACCCCTTTTTCAGAAATTCCCTCTGCCGGTTTCGGTGCACTTTATTGTGAAGAATAGCGCGTCGCCGCGGCGCCGCGCATCGGGTTGCGCCGGGTGCGGCCGATGTGCTATCATGACGCGACTTTTCACTGAAGACGGCTTTCGGGCTGACTGCCGTTGAGGTGAGTAAACCGCATAAAAGGAATACGATTATGCCTAAAATGAAGACGAAGAAGTCTGCCACCAAGAAGTTCAAAATGTCGGCCACGGGCAAAGCTATGCGCACGCAGGCCGGCAAGCGCCATCTCAATGGCTACAAGACCCGCGGCCGCAAGCGCAACCTCCGTGGTTCCGCCGCTGTTTACGAGGGCATCCAGAAGACGGTCGCCCGCATGCTTCAGGCCTAATGCCACTGAGGAGGAAGACTTAAAATGAGAGTTACCAACGCCCCCGCTTCCCGTGAACGTCGTCGCCGCCGCCTGAAACTTGCCCGCGGCTTCTACGGTGCCCGCAGCAAGCAGTTCCGTCTCGCCACCGAGGCCGTCGACCGCGCCCAGCGCCTGGCCACCTGGCACCGCAAGCTGCGCAAACGCGAGTTCCGCGCGCTCTGGATCAACCGCATCAACATCGCCGTGCGCAACATCGCCGACGCCAAGGTCCCGAACTACTCCCGTTTCGTCGAGGGTCTGACGAAGGCCGGCATCACGGTGAACCGCAAGATGCTCTCCGAGATTGCCGTCCATGACTTCGAAGGCTTCAAGGCCCTCGTCGCCAAGGCCGCCGCGGCGCTCTAAGCTCCGGCTCGGACAAAGCTTACGGAAGGAGGCTCCCGCCCAGGGGACCTCCTTCTTTTTGGTGCGAGGGGCATTTGGTATACTGCGGCAAAGCAAAGAAGGAGACGGATTATGCGCTTTATCGGACCCCATGTATCCGCGGCGGGCGCGCCGGCTGCGGCGGTTGCCAATGCACTGAAGGTCGGGGCGACGGGTTTTGCCCTTTTTGTCAAAAATCAGCGTCAGTGGATCGGGAAGCCGCTGCCGGCGGGGGACGCTCAGGCGTTCCGCTCGGCGATGGCGGAGGGCAATTACACGGCGGCTCAGGTGCTGCCGCACGCGGGGTATCTGATCAATCTGGCGAACCCGGACGAGGCGATGCATGCCAAGAGCATGGGCTCCTTCCTGGATGAGCTGCACCGGTGTGAGGCGCTGGGGCTGACGCTGCTCAATCTTCATCCGGGGTCGCATCTGAGGAAGCTGTCGCCGGAGGCGGCGTGCGACCGGGTGGCCGAGAGCATCAATGCGGCGCTCGCCGAGACGTCGGGGATGACGGTGGTCATTGAGAATACGGCGGGGCAGGGGGGCTGCCTGGGGGCGACTTTTGCCGAACTGCGCCGGATTCTGGACGGGGTGCAGGACAAGAGCCGCATCGGATTCTGCCTCGATACGGCGCACAGTTTTGCGGCGGGCTTCGATATCCGCACGGAGGCGGGGCTGGGGGCGTTTCTGGACGGCTTTGACCGCGAGGTCGGGCTGGGCTATCTGCGGGGGATGCATCTGAACGATTCAAAGGAGCCGCTCTCTTCGCATCATGACCGTCATGAGTCGCTGGGCAGGGGGTATCTGGGCTGGGAGCCCTTTGAGCGGATCGCACGGGACCGCCGGCTGGAGAATATCCCGCTGATTCTGGAGACGCCCGACGAGACGCTGTGGGCCGACGAGGTGGCCCGTCTGCTGCGGGCGTAAGGAGGCGGGAGTATGCTGAAGTCGCTTCATGTATCGCGTCTGGGCAATGGCATCACCGTGGTCACGCTGGCCAAGCCGGAGGCCGAGGGGGTGCGGGTGGCCATTCATGCCCGCGTCGGCAGCCGGAATGAGAGCGAGGCGCTGAATGGGGCTAGCCATTTTATCGAGCATATGCTGTTTAAGGGGACGCCGACGCGTTCGGCCAAGGCGCTGAGTCAGGCGATTGAGGGGCGGGGCGGGAGTTTCAATGCCTATACCGACCGTGACAGCACCTGCTATTACGCGACCGTGCCGTACGAGAAGCAGACGCTGGCGCTGGATCTGCTGACGGATATGTATCTGAATGCCTCTTTTGACCCGAAGGAGTTTGACCGCGAGCGGAAGGTCATCGTCGAGGAAATCCGGATGTATGACGATCAGCCCGACAGCGTGGCCTTTGACCGGATGATTGCGCAGCTGTGGTCGGGGCATCCACTGGGGCGGCCGATTCTCGGTCCGGCCGATACGATTCTCTCCATGTCGCGCGAGGCGCTGCTGGGGTACCGGGCGCGGCAGTACGCGCCGTCAAGGACGCTCTTTGCCTTTGCCGGGCGCGTCGAGCACGAGGCCTGCGTGGCGGCGGTGGAACGGCGCACGGCGCATCTGCGGGATCCGGCGGCGCTCGGGGAACCGGAGCCTTTTTCACGGATCATGCCGATCGATCCGCTGGGGGTCGAGTGCCGCCGGATTGCGCAGACGCAGCTGGCTTTCGGCTGGCGCATCCCGGGGACGTCGGATCTCCGCGCGGCGGCGGTTTTCCGGATGCTGGCCTGTCTGCTTGGCGGGTCGATGATGTCGCGCCTCTTCCAGCATTTGCGCGAACGCAGGGGGCTTTGCTACAGCGTCAGCGCCGATGCAGCCTTTTACACCGACTGCGGCGTCCTGTGCGTGACAGCCGGCTGCGATCCGACGCGCGCTTATCGGGCGGCGCGGAGCGTGACGGACGAAATGGCCCGGCTGGCCGACCGGCCGGTCTCCGAGGCGGAGCTGCGCCGGACGCGCGATTATCTCTGCGGCCGCTTTCGGCTGCGGATGGACGGGCTGCCGATCGAGTGGGCCGCGTCGCGGATTCTTTTCGGTCTGGACGCCGACCCCGAGGCCCAGCTGGCGCTTTTTCGCTCCGTTACGGCGGCCGACCTGCAGGCCGCGGCCAGAATGCTTACGCGTGAGGTGATGACGCTCTCGGTCGTCGCGCCCGAGGATGGCCCGGTGCCGGCAGCCAAATGGGCCGCGGTTTGAGCCGGAGCGCCGAATAGGATACAATGGGGTCACTTTTACTATTACACAGAAAGAGGTTTTCGATGTCCAAAGTCGCTTTTATCACCGGTATTACCGGCCAGGACGGGTCTTATCTTGCCGAACTGCTGCTGCAGAAGGGGTATGAGGTGCATGGTCTGATCCGCCGTTCGTCCAGCTTCAATACCCAGCGCATCGACCATCTTTATCAGGATCCGCACGTGACGGGCGTGAAGCTCTTCCTTCACTACGGCGACGTGGCCGACGCGGCTTGTCTGACGAAGCTGATTTACGATATCCGCCCCGATGAGGTCTATCACCTGGCGGCGCAGAGCCATGTGCGCGTCTCCTTCGACGTGCCGGAGTACACCGGCGACGTCGTGGCCATCGGCACAATGCGCCTCTTGGAGGCCATCCGTCAGGCGGGTATGGAGAAGCAGATCCGCTTTTATCAGGCTTCGACCTCGGAACTCTTCGGCAAGGTCCAGGAGGTGCCGCAGCGCGAGACGACGCCCTTCTATCCGCGCTCTCCTTATGCGGTGGCCAAGCTCTACGGTTTCTGGGCCGTCAAGAATTACCGCGAGGCCTACAACCTCTTCGCCTCCAACGGCATCCTCTTCAACCACGAATCGCCCCGCCGCGGTCCGACCTTCGTGACGCGCAAGATCACGATGGCCGCGGCCCGCATCAAGATGGGGCTGCAGGACAAGCTCTACCTAGGCAACGTCAACGCTCTGCGCGACTGGGGCTACGCCGGCGACTACGTCGAGGGCATGTGGCGCATTCTGCAGCATGACCGTCCGGACGACTTCGTCCTGGCCACGGGCGAGATGCATTCGGTCAAGGAGTTCTGCCAGGAGGCCTTCGGTCTGCTGGACATGGATTGGGAGAAGTATGTCGAGCACGATACGCGCTATGACCGTCCCGCTGAGGTCGAGCAGCTGCTGGGCGACCCCTCCAAGGCCCGCCGTGAGCTGGGCTGGGAACCGAAGGTGACCTTCAAGGGTCTGGTGAAGATGATGGTCGAGGCCGATCTGGCCGTCGTCCGTCAGGAGGCCGCCGCCGCCCGCGAGGGGCGCGTCATCGAGCGCGCCGAGTAAGATTCCGGGACGCTGTCATCATGGATACTTCGCTTCGTTATTTCGTCGCTGGCCATCGGGGCATGGTCGGATCGGCGGTCGTGCGTGCTCTGCAGCGCCGCGGCTGCGCGTCGATTCTGACGGCGACGCACGCGGATCTCGATCTGACCGATCAGGCCTCCACGCGGGCCTGGTTCGCCGAGCACCGTCCCGACGTGGCCGTCATCGCGGCGGCCAAGGTCGGCGGCATCGGGGCCAATTCGGCGGCCAACGCGACCTTCCTCTACGAGAACATCATGATTGCGGCCAATACCGTTGAGGCCGCGTACCGCGCGGACGTGAAGCGCCTGCTCTTCCTGGGGTCCTCCTGCATCTATCCGCGCATGGCCCCGCAGCCGATCCGTGAGGATGCGTTGCTGACCGGCGCCTTGGAGAAGACCAATGAGGGGTACGCCCTGGCGAAGATCTCGGGGCTGAAGCTCTGCGAATTCTATCGGAAGCAGTTTGGCGTCCTCTATCATTCGCTGATGCCGACGAACCTCTACGGGACGGGGGACAATTACGATGTCGTGGGCGGTCATGTGCTGCCGACGATGATCCGGAAGTTTGAGGTGGCCCGCACGACGGGCGCCAAGACAGTCGACCTCTGGGGGTCGGGTACGCCGCTGCGCGAGTTTCTGCACGTCGACGATCTGGCCGAGGCCTGCCTTTACGCGCTGGATATGGAGAACCCGCCGGACCTGATGAATGTCGGCTCCGGCCGCGAGGTGACCATCCGGCAGCTGGCCGAAATGATCCGCACGGCGACGGGCTGCGAGGCCGAGATCCGCTGGGATTCCACCAAGCCTGACGGCACGCCGCGCAAGCTCTGCGATTCCTCCCTGCTGCGTTCCTTCGGGTGGGCTCCGGCCATCGACCTGGAAGAAGGCATTGCCAAGACCGTCATCGAATACCGCGAAGCCGTGGCCGCGGGTACGGTCCGTCTCGGCCACTGAGGAGGGAAGCTTCATGACCGTCGCACAGATCTGGCTGCTACTGGGCATCCTTCTGGCCGTTTCGGAATTCGCGGTGCCGGGGCTGGTGATTGTCTTCTTCGGCATCGGGGCGCTGGTGACGGCGGGGGTGACGTGGTTTGCCGAACCGTCCCTGACCGTGCAGATCGGCATTTTCGCCGCGGCGTCGGTGGCGTCGCTCCTGATTGGGCGCCGCTGTTGCCGCGGGGTGCTGCGCGGGCAGACCTTCCGCCGTGCGGCCTCGGATGAGGATATCGAGACTGCGTCCGACGCGCTGATCGGGGCGACGGGCCGGGTGACGGGGGCGATCCGGCCTCCGGAATCGGGGCGCGTGGCGGTGCGCGGGTCGGATTGGTCCGCGACGGCGGATGAACCGCTGGAGCCGGGGGCCACGGTGCGGGTCGTTTCCCGGGACGGCATTGTGATTCATGTGAAGCAGGAGGTCTGAGATGCCTTTGAGCCTGATTATTGTGATTGTGCTTGCAGTGGCGGTTGTCGTCACGCTCTTCAAAACCGCCGTCATTGTGCCGCAGCGTTCGGCCTTCATCGTCGAGCGGCTGGGGCGCTACAGCTGCACGCTGGAGGCGGGCTTCCATATCCTGCTGCCTTTCGTTGACCGCGTGGCCTACCGCCGCACGCTGAAGGAAATCCCGATTGACGTGCCGCCGCAGCAGTGCATCACCAAGGACAACATTACCGTCGATGTCGACGGTATCCTCTATCTGCAGGTGATGGACCCGGTCAAGGCCTCCTACGGCATCGACAACTATCTGATGGCCTCGGTCCAGTTGGCTCAGACGACGATGCGTTCGGAAATCGGCAAACTTGATCTGGATGCTATCTTCGAGGTGCGCGAATCGATCAATGCCGCCATCTGCGGGGCGGTGGACAAGGCGTCCGACCCGTGGGGCGTGAAGGTAACGCGCTACGAAATCAAGTCGATCACTCCGCCGCAGAGCATCCGGGACGCCATGGAGAAGCAGATGCGCGCCGAACGCGAGAAGCGCGCGATGATTGCCGAGTCCGAGGGTGAGCGTCAGGCGCAAATCAACCGCGCCGACGGCGCCAAGCAGGAGGCCATCGCCCAGTCCGAGGGCGAAAAGATGCGCCGCATCAACGAGGCTGAGGGCCGCGCCCAGGAAATCCGCCTGGTGGCCGAGGCCACCGCTTTGGGTCTGCGTGAAATCGCCACGGCCATCGCCACGACGGAGGGCGGCGCCGACGCGGTGAACCTGCGTCTGGCCGAACAGTATCTGGCCGAATTCGGGAAACTCGCCAAGGAGGGCACGACCATGATTCTGCCCTCCAACCTGACCGACATTGCCTCCGTGATCAAGGTTGCGACCTCCGTGGCGCAGAAGAAGTAAGCGGATGACGGAAGAGACCGCCATCCCCTATGCCTTCCGGAATCCGGAGCTGCTGCGCACGGCCCTGACCGTGCCGGCGCCCAATCGGACCGAACCGGACAACCAGCGTCTGGAGTTCCTCGGCGACGCGGTGCTTCAGCTGCTCGTTTCCGAGACTCTCTTTCGGCGCTTTCCCGATGCCGACGAGGGGGTGCTGACCGATATGCGCCTCCATCTTGTTTCCGGCCGCGCGCTGGCGCGGCGGGCTGAGACCTTCTGCGGCGGCGTCCGCGCCCTGCTGGAGCGCCGCAATCCCGGCATCGCCTTCCCGCAGAAGGCCGTCGTCGACGCCGTCGAGGCCATTGTCGGCGCGGCTTGGGAGGACGGCGGCCGTCCGGCGGCCGAGGCGCTCTGTGCCGAACTTTTCACCGAGGCCGATTACGCGGGCGTGGCCCATTGCACGGGGAGCTCGGACAATCCCAAGGGACAGCTGCTCCATGTGGCCCAGGTCCGCTTCCGGACCGAACCGGAGTATGCCCTAATCTCAAAGACCGGCCCCTCGCACGCGCCGCGCTTTTGCTGCGCCGTTCGTCTGGCCGGCCTGGAAGCCATGGGCGAGGGACCTTCCCGCAAGCGGGCCGAAGAGGCGGCCGCGCGGGCCTGGACCGCGACCCACCTGAAGGATTCCGAAGCATGATTCAAGACGGATACGAACTGCTCGACAGCGGCGGCGAGGCGAAACTGGAACGCTTCGGCGACGTCGTCTTGGCCCGCCCCTGCGCTCAGGCGGTCTGGAAGCCCCAGCGCAAGGCGCTTTGGCAGACCGCCGACGCGACCTTTGACCGTGAGGGCGGCAACCATTGGCACGGGCGCAGCCGGCTCCCGAAGGAGTGGACGGTGCGCGTGGCGGACATCGCCTTCCGCCTCTCGGGTACGGACTTCGGCCATCTGGGTATCTTCCCCGAGCAGCGGGCTCAGTGGCAGTGGATCCGCGAGACGCTGCGGGCCGAGAAGGCCGCAACGGGGCGAACGCTGAACGTGCTCAACCTCTTCGCCTATTCCGGCGGTTCGACCTTGGCCTCTGCGCTCGGCGGGGCGGAGGTCTGTCACGTGGACGCGTCGAAGGGCATGGTGCAGTGGGCGCGCGGCAACGCGGAGCTCAATAAGCTTACCTCCCATCCGATCCGCTGGATCGTCGATGACGTGCACAAGTTCATGAACCGCGAACTGCGCCGCGGCCGTAAGTATGACGGCATCATCCTCGATCCGCCGACCTACGGGCGGGGCGGCAACGGCGAGACCTATAAGATCGAGCGCGACCTGAGCGAGACGACGCTGCGGCTCTGCCGCGCGCTGCTGAGCAATCGGCCCCTCTTCATGCTGCTGAGCGCCCACACGCCCGGCCATACGCCGATCGTGCTGGAGAATATCCTCCGTCAGGCCCTCGACGGGCTGGGCGGAACCTTTTCGGCCGGCGAGATGTGCCTCACGGGCGGGCCCGGCACCTTCGAACTCCCCTCGGGCGCCTATGTCCGCTGGACGGCCCGCTGAGCGGGGCAGGGGACGCGATACGAAAAAGGGCACCGCGGAATGCTTCCCGGCCACGGTATCGTCCAGGATAAGCAGGGGACGCGATACGAAAAAGGGCACCGCGGAATTTCGCGGTGCCCTTTTTCGTATCGGGTAACGGGGCTGATAGCCCTTCATCCGGTCATTCTTCGTCCTCAATGAAGCGCTTGGTCCGCTCGAGGCATCGGAAGATGTCCTCGACGTCGGCGACCTCCCGCACGTCGCGGACGGGCCGTTTGGCAATCAGGGCGAAGGGCGTGCCGTCGGCGCTGTCGCGGGCGAAGATGGAGCAGCCGGTCAAGACTTCGTTGAGCTCGAGCAGGGCGTAGGCGTCCTCGAGGGTCTTCAGCGGCGGCAGGTCAAGGCCCAGCGTCAGTGCCAGGACGGGACCGCCGTCGGAGAGGTCTGGGGTGTCGATGAGTTCGGCCGTACCGTAGAGGCCCTTGGCCGTCACGCGCCAGAGCCAGAGGATGTAGTCGGGGTGGTCGCATTCCTGCGTGTATTCGGTGCCGGGGGTGCCGAGCCAGGCCTCGACGGCCGGCCGGGCGGCTTCATAGCGGTCACTCATCGTTTGGTGATTCCTTCGTGGAGGACGGGCAGGACCCTGCGCAGCAGGAATTCGTCTAGGTCAAAGAGGGCGAAGCCCGCGCACTTGGCCCGTCGGGCGGCGTCAATCTGCGAGAGGGTCTCAATCGGGCCGAGGCGGCTTTCGGCCGCCGTGACGCCGACGCCGCTGATGACGCGGGCCGCGAGACGCGGGTCGGCGGTCTGGGTGCCGAGCCAGTCGCGCAGGCGGTTCTCGTCCTCGGTGTAGTTCATGGGCAGGGCGTAGTCGACCAACCCCATCCGCAGCCACGCGAGCCAGTCCTGACCGACGCTGTCGACACAGGAGGGATATTTGCCGTAGACGGCCACGGAGAATTCGATGTCGGGGTTGATGCGCTTCAGCCGGAGGCGGGCGGCGGCGACGGTGTCCTCGATGCGGGCGGCGCGCCAGTCCAGGAAGGCGCGGCGGGCGGGGCCGTTGGCGTCGGTGACGCAGGCCGGCCAGCCGGAGGCGCGGCCATGGTCCTTTTCGAACCGTGCCCGGACGCGCGGCCCGAGGGTCTGGGGCAGGCCGGGATAACGGATGAAGTCGAGGTGGAGGCCGTCGATGTCGGCATGGCGGGCCATCTCTTCAATGGCCCGCAGCATGTAGTCGCGGACGTCGGGATGGGTGGCGTCGAGCCAGTTGGTGTCCTTGCCGGAGAGGTCCTGGAGCATCCAACCGCGGCTGCGGAAGGCGTTGAGCGTGGCTTTCGAGGCGAGTTCGCAGGAGAAGGTCAGGACCCAGGCGTGGACGCGCAGGCCGTAACGATGACCGGCGGCGACGGCCTCGCGGAGGCAGTCGCGGGTGATGTTGGCTGCGGGGGGGAGGATCTTGGAGGGATAACGGGCAAAGGCCGCGCCGGCGACGTTGACGTAGAGATCGGTGATGCCGTAGGCCGCCAGCGTGCGGGCGGTGCGGTCCCAGTCGCCGGGCCAGAGTCCCTGGCCGGAGTGATCCCAGACGCCGCAGATCTCTCCGGCCTTGGGCCAGTAGGTCATGCCGCAGACGCGCTCGGTAATGTCGCGCAGGTCGCAGACGGCGTCGAATGCGCCGACGTCGCCGCGGCGGATGCGTTCGAGGGTGGCGTCGCGGTTGCGCAGGAGTGCGGCGTAGAGGGCGTCAAGCTGTTGGCGGCGAGGGGAGTTCTTGGGGAGGAGGCGGATGCGTTCGGCCAGGCTGCCGTCATTGAGGGGAACCGTGACGCGGCCGAAAAGGTGGCGCGCGGCGGTCTGCCAGATCCCTGGTTGGCTTTCGGCGGCGATGGCCAAGAGGAGGCGCTGTTTGGCCTCGGCGTCGCCGTCGCCGGTGAGGATGTGCGTCATCCAGTAGGAACCCCTTGGCGTCCGCCACCAGGCGACTTCGGAGGTCTTGCCCGCCGTGTCGGCCCACAGGGCCACGGGACGGGCGGCGCCTTTGCCTTCGGCGGCCCGGACGGAGAAGAGATTGGTGCTGCGCTGCGAGACCAGCAGCGGCGAACCGGCCGGACGCCCGTCCAGAAACTTCATGGCGGCCCAGGCCGTCGGGCTCTTTTTGTAACTGCCGGCCCGCAGGCCGAAGAGCTGGGCCAGCGCGTCGGAACCCGAATAACAGACGACGAACCGCGTTCCGCCCGCAAGGCGTTTTCTCACCGCGGCGAGGATGTCGGTTGGCGGACTGTAGCAGTCGACCAGAATCAGCAGACTGCGCGGCGTCCCGTCGGCGATGGCCGTGTCGGGAATCAGGTCCGTCTCGATGCCGAGGTCACCGTACCAGCGCCGGACGTGTTCGGCCAGGGATTTGGCGTAACGCTGTTCGCCTTCCGGAACGGAGCGGACAGGGTGTACAATACCAATCGCGGCCGCACGGAGAAACCATGCGGCCGTAATCAGGCAAAGGACAAGCAGCTGACGCAAGGGAATCAGACCTTGTGGCGGTAGATGATGCGGCCCTTGGTCAGGTCGTACGGCGAAATCTCGAGGGTTACCTTGTCGCCTGCGGCGATCTTGATGAAGAACTTCCTCATTTTCCCGGAGATATGGGCTAGGACCTCGTGCCCGTTTTCCAGGCGTACGCGGTACATGGTCGCCGGAAGCACCTTGACTACGACACCGTTCACTTCAATCGCATCGTCACTCGCCATTCAGCTTTTCCTTCTGTTGGGGTTGAAAAATTGCGTATATGATACCGCATCTTGCTACATATGCGCAAATGCATACGGAAGGACGCACCGTCTCGCGGGTGTCCGCCTTTGGTATACTGTCGGCAACGGCGCGGCATGACGGATCGCCGTGCGCCATCCCGGAACAAGAGGAGTGTTCGTTTATGACAAAAGAAAAGGTCGCGGCTTGGTTCGACGCCAATCGGGCGTCGGTACTGAAGGATTATTTCGAGCTGCTGAGGTTCCCCACCATCGGGGCCGATCCGGCCCATCTGGCGGATTGCCGGGGCTGCGCGGATTGGATCGTGAACTTTCTGGCGAAGCTGGGCTTCACCGCCGAGGTGGTGACGGGCAACCCGGCGTTGCCGCCCGTGGTCTTGGCCGAGCGTCCTGCCGACGCCGAGGGCCGCGCCGTGTTGGTTTACGGTCACTACGACGTGCAGCCGGTCGACCCGATTGATCTCTGGGAGACGCCGCCCTTCGAACCGACTGAACGCGACGGGCGCGTCTACGCCCGCGGAGCTCAGGATGACAAGGGCCAATGGTTCGGCCTGCTCCAGGGTCTGCGCGCGGCCATCGAATCCGGCGAACCCCTGCCGACCGTCCGTGTCGTCCTTGAGGGCCAGGAGGAGAGTGGCAGCGGCGTTCTTTCTGACCTTGCCTTCGATCTGCGCCGCCGTCTGGCGGCCGATGTGCTGCTCGTGGCCGACACCTCCAAGGCGGCCAACGGCCGCCCGGCCATCGTGGCCGGCCTGCGCGGCGTCATCCATTTCACCGTGACCCTCCGCGGTCCGAAGTACGACCTGCATTCCGGTCAGCACGGCGGCATGGCGCCCAACCCTGCCCAAGGCATGGCCGAGCTGCTGGCCTCCCTCCATGACGCCAACGGCGCCATCGCCGTCAAGGGTTTCTGCGACGACATCACCGAACCGACCGAGGTTGAGTTTGCCTTGGCCACGGAGAGCGGTTTCGACGAGAATGCCTACCGTGACGAAGTCGGCGTCCTTCCCGTCGGCGGTGAACGCGGCGTGCCGGCCATCGTTCGCAATGCCTTCCGTCCCACGCTCGAAATCAATGGCATCCACACCGGTTACGGCGGCCTCGGTTCCAAGACCATCATCCCCGCAGAGGCGCTGGCGAAACTTTCCTGCCGTCTGGTGCCCAATCAGTCCCCCGCCCACGTCATGGAATGCCTGGAGAAGCACATCTCGGACCACTGTCCGCGCGGCATGACGGTCGAAATCTCCGAGGTCTCCGGCTGCGAACCCGGGTTTCGCCTGCCGGTCGACTCTCCCGTCACCCGCATCGCCCGCGAGATTCTCGACGGCTTTGACGGCCGCGGCACGGCCTTCGTCTGGGAGGGCGCGTCCATTCCGATCGTGGCGAAACTGCGCCAGATCACCGGGGCGGCGCCGCTCTTGGTCGGATTCGGCATGCAGGAGGACCGCATCCACTGCCCGAACGAATCTTTCTCGCTGGAACGCTTCCGCGAACTCATCCTCTGGGGCGGTCAGATCTTCGGGGCGCTGGCTTGATGGCTGACGGGTATCTGACCGTCGACATCGTCGATGTGGCTTACGGCGGCGACGGCGTCGCCCGGACGCCGGGAGGCGTCGTCTTCGTCCCCGGCGCCTTCACCGGCGAGCGCGTGGAAATCACCGTGACCGGCCGCCGCAAACGGTTCGCGCGCGGACGGCTGGAGGCGGTGCTGAAACCCTCGCCCGCACGCCGCGCGCCGGAAGGCCCCGTCGTGCCCGGCATGGTCTACGCCGGGCTGGACTATGCCGCCGAAGTCGCGCTTAAGGATGCCCAGCTGCGTACGCTGCTTCAGCGCATCGGCCGCTTTGCGGAACTGCCCCCGATGCTGCCGCCGGTGGCTTCTCCGATTACGCTTGGTTACCGCAACAAACTTACCGTCCGCTCCGACGGCAGCCGTTTGGGGTATGTCGGAGAGGACAACCGGACCGTCGTGGATGTACCTTTCTGTCCGCTCAGCGCCGCACCGATCAATGAAGCGTTGGCGGCCTTCCGCAAAGAAGCCCGGCCGCCGGCCGGGAGCCGGACGGTTTTCCGCTGGACGCCGCAGGACGGCGTGGTCCGCTTTCCTTACGGGAGTGATCCCAAGAGCCTTCCGCTGCTCCATGAACGTCTGGCCGGACTGGACTTCGAGGTGGCCGCCGATGCCTTCTTCCAGGTCAATCCTGCCTGCGCCGAATTGCTCCTGGCCGACGTGCAGGCCAAACTCTGTCCCTGCTCCTGCGTGCTCGATCTTTACTGCGGGGTGGGACTTTTCGGTTGCGTCGCGGCCAGGGCCGGCGCCGAGGCCGTCTTCGGATTGGAGACGCAGGCCTCGGCCGTGCGCGCCGCGAAGGCCAATGCCCGCCGCCTCGGCGTGCGCGGCGAATACCGTTGCGCCCCGGCCGACACGCTGCCAGCCGATATGGCGGCCGCGCCCTGCTGGATCGTCGATCCCCCGCGCGACGGCCTCTCACCGGCTCTGTGCCGCCTGATGCTGCGGCACTGCCCGGAGCAGATTGTCTACGTCTCCTGCGGACCCGATACGCTGGCTCGTGATTTGAAAATCCTGTCGGAAAGCTACCGGATTGATTCCGTCCGCCTCTTCGACTTCTTCCCGCGCACGGCCCACTTCGAGACGCTCTGTCTGCTCTCCCGGCGCTGAACGCGAAGCGTTCGCAGGCCTTGTGCCCGGTGCAGAGCCCGCACGCGGTATAGGCCCTAGGTCGCCTTGAAACCCCGCGGTACGCCCGCCGACTTCTTATGGGAGCGGTTATCGGGTAGGGCAGGGGCCGTATCGCCGCCCGAATCCAGTTTCGCGCAAATCTTTTCGTCCAATTCCCTCAGAACATGCGCGTCGCGGCCACGGACGCGACGATGCGGAATGCCGCCGCTGTGGAGTCTCCTTCGGATTAGTGTGGACAATGCCCCATTTTTCTGCCGACGGGCCTAAAAAAGCGTTTCCCGGGTGCGGTTTCCCTTGCCCGCGTCATACCGCTTTGTTATTCTAATCGCCAAGCGGCATCCGTGCCGTTGAGACCCCACGATTCGATGTATCCAAGGAGCAGTACTATCATGAGCAAGCAGATGATTTTGGCCACCCTGTGCCTGACCGCCGGTTCCGCGCTGGTGCTGACGGGCTGTCAGACCAAGGCTGAGGCCGCGGCCGCCCGCCAACAGCAGCAGGCCGCCGAAATCGTGTCCGCCGAAGAACAGCTGGCGGAAAAGGAAATCGTTACCGAGCCGGTCGTCATCACCCCGGCCGAAACCGTTCCCGTCGAACCGACCCCCGCCGATGTCACTGTCGCCGAAACGGCTCCCGTGACCCCCGCGCCTGCTCCCGTTCATCCGAAACCGGTCGCCTACACCGTGACCGCCGGCGATTCTGTCAGCGCCCTCGCGACCCGTTTCAACGTCCGCACGCCTGACATCCTCGCCCTCAATCCCGCGCTTCGCGACAATCCGAACAACCTGCGCATCGGCCAGACCGTTCTTTTCCCGGCCGGCACCGACGTCACCGTCGCGCCGAAACCCCGCAAGGTCACGCCTGCCGCCACCGCTTCCAAGAATCAGGTTGTTTACGAAGTCCGTCCCGGAGACGTGCTCGGCGGCATTGCCATCCGTCACAAAGTCTCCGTCGATGCCATCCGCAAGGCCAACAACATCAAGAAGGACATGATCTGGGTCGGCCAGAAGCTGGTCATCCCCGGCGCCACCAAGGCAGTCCCGCCCGCCAAGAAGACGGCGGTGAAGAAGGCCGAACCCAAGCCGGCTGCCAAGCCCGCGCCCGCCGCCGATCCGGTCCCGCCGCCCGCTCCGGAAGAGACCACCGTCCCTGAGGCCGTCCTGCCGCCTCCCGCCCCCGAAGGCGAAGCGCTCCTTCCGCCTGAACCCCCGGCCGCTCCCGAAGCCCCTGCCGAAACCGTCACGACCTACACCGTCGGCGAAGGCGAGGATCTCGTGAGCATCTCCCTGCGTTGGGGTGTTTCCCTCCCTGCGCTTCGCGAGGCCAACGGTCTGGACGCTTCCAGCAACGCCGTTGCCCCCGGCACCACGCTGAAGATCCCGATGGTCAATCCGTAACCGGCCACGCCCGGTTTCCCGAAGGGCGCGGCTTCCACCGCGCCCTTTTTCTTGTGTGCTCGGCATGTACTCAATCTAAAAGGTGAAAGTCCCTAAGTCAGGAGATAGCGCCAAGACAAT
>CALXSH010000049.1 GCA_944391065.1 uncultured Kiritimatiellota bacterium
GCCGTGATTCGGTAGCGCATGCGGCAGAAGCATCGGCGCCTCCCTGGCGTTCCTCGCGTGAGACCCCGTCGCATCGTTTTTGGTAAACGATCCTACGCCTTCTCCACTGACATAACCATCAAAGAGGTTGTCCTCCTGCGCTTACCCAATGCCCTGCAATGGCTTGAACCTATTTACCAAAATCTAATTTTTCTCGACTTTGGAAAACGGATTTGCTATAACGGGGCCACGGAGGTGGCGGAATGAAGCTCATAACGCGTGATTTCTATCTGAAAAAGCTGACCGACGTCATGGGAACGCCGGATATCAAGGTCATTACCGGAGTCCGCCGTTGCGGCAAGTCAAAACTCCTCGACGCCTTCAGGGCCCAGGTGGAAGCGACGGTGCCGGACTGCAATGTCATCGCCGTCAACTTCAACCTGCCGGAATATGACCCGTTGCTGGAATGCCGGGCTCTCTATGACTACGTCATGGACGCCTGGCGCGAAGGAAAGCGAAACTTCGTCTTCATCGATGAAGTGCAGATGTGTCATGGGTTTGAACGGGCCGTCAACGGTTTGCATGCCTCCGAACGCTTCGATCTCTATGTCACCGGTTCGAACGCCTTCCTTCTGAGCTCCGACCTGGCGACCCTCTTCACGGGCAGGACCTTCGCGATCAGCGTCTACCCCTTCTCGTTCTGCGAATACATGACCTATTTCGGCGACACGGACCGATACGCCGCCTTCGACCGCTATCTCCTCGAAGGCGGCATGGCCGGCTCCTATCCGTACCGCGACCGCGAAGCCAAATACGCCTACCTCGCGGAAGTCTTCAATACCCTCATCGTCCGGGATATCCGCGCGAAATACAACCTCCGCAACATGCAGTCCATGGAGCGCATCGTCGACTTCCTGATGGACAATATCTCCAACCTCACCTCCGCCCGCAACGTTGCGGCCGCCCTGACCGATGACGAGCCGAAAACCAACCACGTCACCGTCGGCACCTACATCCAATACCTCTGCAGCGCCTTTGCCTTCTATCGCATTGGCCGCTACGACATCCGCGGACGTAAATACCTCTCCCGAAACGACAAATACTACCTGAGCGACCACGCCTTCCGCTATGCCCGCCTCGGTACGCGCAATATGGATTACGGCCGCACGCTTGAAAACATCGTCGCGCTTGAGCTCCTCCGCCGCGGCTATGAGGTCTACGTCGGCGTCCTCTACAGGAAGGAGATTGACTTCGTAGCCATCCGTCGCGACGAACAGCTCTACATCCAGGTCTCCGACACCGTCGAAGACCCGAAGACCCTGGCGCGCGAACTCTCCCCCTTGCTCCAGATCCGCGATGCCTATCCCAAGCTCCTCATCGCCCGCACCCGCCACGCCGCCACAACCCGTGACGGCATCCGCATCATCGACATCGCCGACTGGCTCACCGACCCCTGACCGCGCCCCGCGACGTGATCCGCCGGCGTACTGCTGAGCGGGCGTCCAAATCCTTGCCTCATCCTCCATCCAATCTTAGGCGCAATCCGCCTTACGGTCACCGTCCGCTGCTTGTGCCCTTTTACCTCGCGCGTAGCGCGTTTCCGTAGGAGTCGCCGTGATTCGGTAGCGCATGCGGCAGAAGCATCGGCGTCTCCCTGGCGTTCCTCGCGTGAGACCCCGCCGTCCCACTGGCACACGCATCATCAGGTCTAAGCGTAGGCGTGATTCCGCGTCATGCGTAGCGGAATCATCGCCGAGCCCTCGCGGTGAGTGCGTTTAAAACGACTGGCACACACTCATCCGTAGGAGTCGCCGTGATTCGGTAGCGCATGCGACAGAAGCATCGGCGGATCCCTCGCGTCCCTCGCGTGAAACCCCGCCGTTCTACTGGCACACGCCTTCGGTCGTCTCCTCACGCAGCAATCCGTTCTCGTACTGAATAGCGGGGAGCGTATCCCCGGAAGCCGGGGGCGAACGGCGTGAGTGAAGGACGACAGCATTACGGCCAACCCGCCGTCGCAGAAACAGCCGTAATGCGCGGATGCCTCCCGTCCGGAAGACGCGCCCGGAGAGGGCTGCGCATTTCGGACGCCGTCAGCCATCGCATCACCATTCTGGCCCACAGGACATACCGGCCGTCAGAAGCGCCGGCGTGATTCCGCGTCATGCGTAGCGGAATCATCGCCGAGCCCTCGCGGTGAGTGCGTTTAAAACAGACTGGCACACACCCATCCGTAGGAGCCGCCGTGATTCGGTAGCGCATGCGACAGAAGCATTGGCGACTCCCTGGCGTCCCTTGCGTGAAACACCCGCCGTTCTACTGGCACACGCATCATCAGGTCTAAGCGCAGGCGCGATTCCGCGAAATGCGGTGCGGAATCATCGCCGAGCCCTCGCGGTGAGTGCGTTTAAAATACCCGTCGGCTTTTGTCCTCAAACGCACCACCGTCATTCGTCGGCCGCTACTTATATGCTTTCACCACGCGCGCAGCACGTTCACGTGCGCGTCAGCGTACTCCCGCCCAAGTTCACCACGGCTCTGTGCTATAATTCAAGCACATACAATCCGAAAACACACACTACAGGAGATCGCATGCGCAAAGGTATCATTCTCGCCGGCGGCGCCGGGACCCGCCTTTATCCTGCCACCACCATCGTTTGCAAACAGCTCCTGCCGGTTTACGACAAACCGATGATCTATTACCCGCTGTCGACCCTTATGCTGGCCGGCATCCGGGAGGTGCTGATTATTTCGACGCCGGAAGCGATGCCGCTTTTTGAAAAGCTTCTCGGCGACGGCAGCGATCTTGGCATGAAACTCTCCTACAAAGTCCAGGAAAAACCCAACGGCCTCGCTCAGGCCTTCGTCCTCGGCAAGGAATTCATCGGGGACGATCCGGTCTGCCTCATCCTAGGTGATAACATATTTTACGGCATGGGTTTCAGCGGTATGCTTCACGAAGCTTCCAGGGCCCCCGGCGCCACCGTCTTCGGCTACTACGTCAACGACCCCCACCGCTTCGGCGTTGTCGAATTCGACGCTACCGGCAAAGCCGTCTCCATCGAAGAGAAACCCGCCCGCCCCAAAAGTAACTACGCCGTCACCGGGCTCTACTTTTATGACAACGACGTTGTCTCCATCGCCGAAAGTCTCAAACCCTCTGCCCGCGGCGAATACGAGATTACCGACGTCAACAAAGTCTATCTGGAGCGTGGCAGACTGAACGTGAAGCTCCTCGGGCGCGGTTTTGCCTGGCTCGATACCGGCACCCATGACTCCCTTCAGGACGCCGGCTCCTACGTCCGCACCATTCAGGACCGCCAGGGCCTCAAGATTGCCTGCATCGAAGAAGTCGCCTGGCGCATGGGGTTCATCACCAAAGAGCAAATGCTCAAGGCCGCCGAGAAGGTTAAGAAATCCACCTACGGCGAATACATCTTCGACATTGCCAACCGCGAAGCGTAAGGCCTACGCAGGCCAATGGATATCACGCGAGTTTCGCCAGAGATGTGCCGATGCTCCTGTCACATTCGTTACCGGATCACGGCACATCTTTAGACTAGGCACATACCAGCGGTTCTTCGTTGAGGTCTCTCTTAGGAGCCGCCGCGATTCGGTAGCGCATGCGACAGAAGCGTCGGCGGTGACCTTGCGTCTCTTGCGTAAAGACGGTCGGCTTACTGACACACACCTGGCAGTGCAGACAGCGCAGGTGCAATCGTGTGACCGTTACGCGATTGTCATCAAGCGTTTAGCGTCGTTAGCGGTTAAAGAATCCGTCGTGTCGCCCGGTGTGCTATACTCCAAGCATACAAATACGAGGCACAATCCATGGAAGTTCGTGACACGGCCATTGAAGGCCCGAAAATCATCGTTCCCAAAATCTTCCGCGACTCCCGCGGTTACTTCTGCGAAACCTACAATCAGGCCCGTTATCGCGAAGCCGGCATTCCTGCCGACTTCGTGCAGGACAACGAAAGTTTTTCCTCCAAGGGCGTCATTCGCGGACTCCACTGGCAGGCGGCCCCCCATACTCAGCAAACTCGTCCGCGTCATCCGCGGTGCCGTCTGGGACGTGGCCGTTGACATCCGCAAAGACTCCCCCACATTTGGCCGGCATGTCGCCGTTGAGCTCACTGCCGAGAACGGCCTTCAATTCTACATCCCCCGCGGCTTCGCCCACGGCTTCATCGTCCTCGAGGATGACACGCTCTTCTCCTATAAGTGCGACAATCTCTACTGTCCCGCCGCCGAACGCGGCCTCCGCTTCGATGACCCGGCCCTTAACCTTCGCTGGCCCGACCTCGGCATCCCCCTTACCCTTTCCGAAAAAGACCTCCGTCATCCCCCTCTTTCCGCCATTGAACCTTGGGCCGGATAACGTCGCGCTTTGCTGTGGCCTCGTTTCCATGCACATGGCTGTAAAGCGTAGGCGTGATTCCGCGATTTGCGGTGCAGAATCATCGCCGACGCCTCGCGCTTCGTGCGTTTAAAATGCCCGTCGTCATTTGCCCTCAACCCCATCGTCGCGATTCGCCGGCAGTGACTTGTGCGCGTAGCGACCCCCGTCTTACTGGCACACGCCCATCCGTAGGAGTCGCCGTGATTCGGTAGCGCATGCGGCAGAATCATCGGCGCCTCCCTGGCGCTCCTCGCGTGAGACGGTCGTCCTGTCGACGGTGCTGGCCGTGTGGGGTAGGGCTCAGAGACTTAGCCAGCGGAGCCAAGTGAAGCGTCGGCAGAGCCATTGCAGGATGGCTGCGGCCACCAAGGCAAGCAGGAAAGCACAGGTCCAGTCCGCCGCGAAGACCACGGTCGTTTGAGGCACAATGCCAAGAATCTGGATGGCCTGACGTATCCCGATGGCGAAGAAGACGTGGCTCAGATAGACGCCAAAGCTGAGGCTGCCGAGATATCTGCCGACGGCCGTCAGGCGTTCGGACTTTGGTTTGGCGACTATGGCCAGGAGCACCGCTGGGAGGATGACGACCGACTCGCCGACATAACCATAGTGCCAACCGAAGCCTTTGAGGATGAGGCCGATGGCCAAGAGCGCGGCGACCCATCCTACGCGAATGAAGGCGACGCACTCTCGCTCACGGTAAAGCGCGATACCTACGCAAAAGAATCCCGCGAGTCGCAGCGGATAACTCGCCGCCCATCCGCCAATCACGGGACAGAATCCAACGAGGGTCAGGCCAGCCACAGCCAGAATTGCCGAGAGTGTCCTTGATGGATGACGCGAGCAATAGCTTAGGATGGGATATCCGAACGTCTGGGTGTAGAAGAGCGAGACGAGGAACCAGAGATGGGCGGCGCCATTCCCCAAGAATATGACGGTCATCCACCATGACAAGTGGGTCGGTTGGAAGGTCAGCGCCTTATCGGCAAGCGTGTCAAAGACGATGTCGATGGCGACATACAGTACGGACCAGAAGGCGTACGGCAACAGAAGCCGTGATGCCCGACGTCGGATGTATTCTCTCCACGGAAGACCGGCAGCCGAGTGTGCGGCAAAGAACCCTGCCACCACGGCGAAGATGCCCACATTGAGGTCGGTGAACTCCTTGAGCCATCGCGCGCCGTCAGTCATCCGTGCCAAATCTAGATGACATCCTACAATGCCGAAGGCGGCTATGATACGGCACCAGTCTATACCTGCGTAATATCTCTTTTCTTCCATAGGGATGCCTCAAGGATAACAGATTGCTTCTTCCACTCATCGCCATAGCGTACCATTATTCCATAAGTTTTGCTCTAAGTGATGTGCGTGTCCGCTATAGGCTTAGGCGCGGCCCCCTCGCGTGGGCCAATGAAATTACATGATGTATGTGTGGCGGCCGTACGCGTGTGGTATGCGGCACGGTTATCGAGGGTAGGGTGTATATGGTATAGTATCAGGCAATTGATCGATATCTTATGGTTTGATGGCAGATTGAGATAAAGGAGTGACGATGGCAAGCATATTGATTACGGGTGGCGCGGGATTCATCGGCGCCAATCTGGCGCGGCGGTTGATTGAGGCCGGCCATACGGTGACGGTGCTGGACAATCTCTACACGGGGCGCAAGAGCGAACTCGAAGGACTCCCTCTGACGCTGTTGGAACGCGACGTGCGCGAACCGATTCCCGGGGAGTACGACTGGATTTTCAACCTCGCCTGCCCCGCCTCCCCGCCGCACTATCAGCGCGAACCGCTCTTTACCCTGACGACTTCGATTGATGGCCTCCGCAACGTGTTGGAACTCGCCAAGCGTACCGGTGCCCGCGTCCTCCATGCCTCCACAAGCGAGATCTACGGTGACCCCCTCGTCCATCCGCAGCCGGAACCCTATTGGGGTCACGTGAATACCCTCGGTATCCGCAGTTGCTACGACGAAGGCAAGCGCGTCGCCGAGACGATGGCGCTGGAGTACCGCCGCACCTATGGCGTCGATGTCCGCCTCGTCCGCATCTTCAACACCTACGGGCCCCATATGGACCCGAAGGACGGCCGCGTCGTCTCCAACTTCATCCTTCAGGCCCTCCGCAACGAACCCATCACCCTCTACGGGGAAGGGCAGCAGACCCGCTCCTTCCAGTTCGTCGAAGACCTCCTCAATGGTTTCATGACCTACATGGAAGCTCCGAAGGAGAAACTCGAGGCCTTCTTCAGGGAGAAGGGGTTGGATATCCCCGTCTTCAACATGGGCAATCCGGGCGAATTCACCGTCCGCGAACTGGCCGAGGAGGTCCTGAAGCTGTTGCCCGAGAGTACGAGCACGATGGTCTTCCGTCCGCTGCCAGGCGACGACCCCAAGCGCCGCAAACCCGACATCGCTTGGGCCAAGGCGTGCCTGGGTTGGGAACCCCGCATCCCGCTCCGCGAAGGTCTCGCCAAGACGATTCCCTACTTCCGCGGCACCCTCTGATAAAACATTTTCCCAAAGGAATGCCTATGAATCGCAACATTGCCTGTATCGGCGCCGGCTATATCGGCGGGCCCACGATGGCTGTCATCGCCCGGAAGAACCCCGACCGCAAGGTCATGGTCGTGGATATCTCCAAGGAACGCATTGACGCCTGGAATTCCGACGACCTGCCGATTTATGAGCCCGGTCTCGAGGAGGTCGTGAAGTCCTGCCGAGGCAAGAACCTTTTTTTCTCGACCGACGTCGCTGCGGCGATTCGGGAGTGCGACATCATCTTCGTCGGCGTCAACACCCCCACCAAAACCTTTGGAAAGGGGGCGGGGTACGCCTCCAATCTGCAGTTCTGGGAGGCCGCCGCGCGGACGATTTCCCAAGAGGCCAACGGCGACAAGATTGTCGTCGAGAAGTCAACCCTTCCCATCCGCACGGCCGATGCCATGGCCGCGGTGCTCCACACCCACCCGGAACACACCTTCACTGTTCTTTCCAATCCGGAGTTTCTCGCTGAAGGTTCGGCCATCAACGACCTCCTTGACCCTGACCGCGTCCTGATCGGCGGTCCGACCGATACCCGTGGGCAGGAAGCCGTTCAGGCCCTCGTCGACGTCTATGCCGCCTGGGTGCCGCGCGAACGCATCATCACGACCAACGTCTGGTCCAGTGAAATGTCCAAGCTCGCGGCCAACGCCATGCTCGCCCAGCGCATCTCCTCCGTCAACGCCTTCTCCGCCCTCTGCGAAGAGACCGGCGCCAACATTGAGGAGGTCACGGCGGTTCTCGGGATGGACCATCGCATCGGCAAGTACTTCCTCAAGGCCGGTCCTGGCTTTGGTGGTTCCTGCTTCAAGAAGGACGTCCTCAACCTCGTCTACCTCTGCCGCACCTACGGTCTCGACGAGGCTGCCGACTACTGGGAAAGCGTCGTCACGATGAATGACGTCCAGCAACGCCGCATCGTCGAACGCATGGTCAAATCCCTCTTCAATACCCTCGCCGGCAAGCGCATCGCCCTCTTCGGCTTTGCCTTCAAGGCCAATACCGGCGACACGCGCGAGACGCCGGCGCTGACCGTAGCCCACCTGCTTAACGAGGAGCACGCGGAGATCGTTGTCACCGACCCGAAGGCGTTGCGCAACGCCGCGAAGGATCTCGCCGGACTTGAGCGGGTGACACTTGAACCCGACCCCTACAAGGCCGCCGAAGGTTGCGACGCCATTGTCATCATGACCGAATGGGCCTGCTACAGGGACCTCGACTGGGCCCGGCTCTACGCCTCCATGCGCAAGCCCGCCCTCCTCTTCGATACCCGCAACATCCTCGACGGCAAGGCCATGAAGGCCCTCGGCTTCAACGTCCTCGCCGTCGGCAAGACGCTGTAAGGTTATGGGCCTCGACCTCAAGCACTATAAGAACCGTCACTCGTTGAAGAGCAAGATCCTCCGCGTGATGTGGAATGTCACGTGGCTGCTGTTTTTTCGGCCGACACCACGTGGAAGTCTCTTCCGCCCGTGGCGGGCCTTTCTCTTGCGGTGCTTCGGGGCGAAGCTGGGCAGGGGGGCCAATATTCTTCCCTCCTGCCGCGTTTGGCAACCATGGAAACTTGAGATGGGGGCCTATAGCTGCCTTTCCGAGCGGGTGGACTGCTACAATGCCGATTGGATCCGGCTCGGAGACCAAGTGACGGTCTCGCAGGACGCCTTCCTCTGCACGGCGTCCCACGACATCACCAGTCCCATCATGGAGCTCACGACCGCTCCCCTGACCTTGGGCAATCAGTGCTGGGTCTGCGCCCGGGTAATTCTTCTGCCGGGGGTCACACTCGGCGAGGGCGCCGTCGTGGCCGCAGGTGCGGTTGTGACCAAGGATGTACCCGCTTGGAACATGGTCGGCGGCAATCCCGCCAAGCCCATCGGCAAGCGGGCGCTTCACCAGGACTGACAGCAAGACGCTTTCACAGGTCGTGACGCGATTCCGTCGCGGCCTTTATTTTTTCTCGGACGCGGCGACAGAGGCGTTCATCCGCAGCATCGCCTGAATCTGATAGAAATAGGCGGCCTTGCCCGCCGCGAAATAGAAGCCTGCCCACCCATCCAAGAAGCCCAGCTTCAGGATGTAGGTGGCCATGAAGTAAAGAATGGGGAAGATCGGATTGCGGATCAGGCGGTACTTCAGACGCTGGCGCCGACTCAGCTTCTCGTCGCCCTTGAGGCGACCGACACGTCCGGATTCCCAAGCCGCGTACTCGCAGTGCTTGATGTAGTAGCTCTTGAGCGGCCGCATGTCGTGGTGCTCGAGGCGGGCATAAATCTTCCCGTAGGAGCCCTCCACGACCAAGTGCTCGTGGATTTCCATGTCGAGATTGGACCACTCCGATTCGGGGATGCGTTCATAGCCGCCCGAGCCGAACCGCACCAAGGCTGTCTTGTGCATCACATCGCCATGACGGAGCATCCGACCCATGAACCAGTTGTCAAAGTAGAGCCAGAAGCAGTTGTGCGGCGTCGTCGGCAGCGTCCGGACCAGTTCGTCGGCAAAGGCCTCCGTCATCCGCTCATCCGCGTCCAGGAAGAGTACCCACGGCGTCTTGACCGCGTAGTTCTGCAGCGCCCAGTTACGCTTCTTCGGGAAGTGGCCGTCCCACCGGAAATCCAGCACCTCACATCCCGCCGCCTTGGCCAACGCGATGGTCTCGTCCGTGCTGCCGGAATCAATCAGCACCTTATGGGAAAATCCCTTTAGCGCCTCCAGACACGCCGGCAGATTCTTGGCCTCATTCTTGACGGGGAGGAAGACCGTGACCAACGCATTCAGTTTTTCATAATCAACATTCACCGCTTGGCTCCTTTTTGCGGCGATTATAGCAAAGGTGCTGTAGGCTTTTTAACCCGGTCACCGAAGGTCAGACATCCCGCCAGGGTGCTTCAGGCTTGCCGATAATCCTGTAACGGGTGCTGCAGGCATGCCCCAAGAGACGCAAGAGTTCGCCTCCGGCTCGCATGATCTGCACTGCCAGTTATTTCACGCCAGTTCCGCACAGTCATCGCCGACGATTCTGATACAGTCGTTCCCGATTCGCGGCGGCTCCCGGGGTAAGCATATGCCAGAATGGGCAAAATGTGGATGACGGGAGCGGCTACGAGTGTGGGGAAAGGCCATCAATCAAAACGTAACGGTCTCCACCGGTTCCCCCAGCTTTTCTGAGAATGCATCCAAGCCTTTTTGCATGTTCGTCAAGTCCGTTTGCCGCGATTTCCGGGAGAGTACTTCTTTCTGGCGATTGAGCAGGGGCTCTACGCGTTTCTGAATGTTTTTGTTACATGCGCAACAATTCCAGCTACACGCAATCACAAAAATCGGATACGGCAGGATCAGAACGACTGAAGCGAAGGGGTGATATTTCACACCCCTCGCCAAGCAGTAAGCGGATCTTTGTCCTTATAGCTTATGGCCTAGGAGGCTACTCGCAGGGGGCACCGTGAGACATTCTGGCCGTGTACAGACTTCCGCGAGGCATATCCGAGCGGCTCCTGTAGTCCGGTCCGTCGGGTGTATCTGCCGCGCAATCATCGTGTGGGCTGTAGGGCGGCCTATCGCCCGTTTCTGTAGGTCGTCATCTCCCGTCCGGCATACGCCCATCCTCCGGAGCCGCCGTGATTCGGTAGCGCATGCGGCAGAAGCATCGGCGGTTCCTTGGCGTCCCTCGCGTGAAACCCCCGCCGTCCCACAGGTTCCTGCATCATCAGGTCTAAGCGTAGGCGTGATTCCGCGTCATGCGGTGCGGAATCATCGCCGAAGCCTCGCGGTGAGTGCGTTTAAATCTCCGTTGTCCTGTCGGCCGTACCCCCGCGCCGCGTGCGTTTAAAGCCCCCGCCGGCCCCGGTCGGCCCGTCCGCCGACAACATACCCGTGGGTCTCTTGGGCCCGCATACCCCGCTGGACCTCGAATTGCCTGTAGATCTTTGGGGCAGCGGCCTTGACTTCGGTCAACGCCCGGCGGACGGTCCGCTCGCTGCAGCGCATCTGCTTGGCCAGCGTCTCCTGGGTGATGGCCTTGCCCGGCTTGCCGGGTTCGCTCCGCACACACCATCCATGGAAGATGTCGATCATGACGGCGGAGAGGTTGGGCAGATGGGCGGTGAGGGCGGCGCGGAAGGTGCGGTCGTTGATGTCGAGCCTGCCGACGGCGGCATTGAATTCGCGGACCTCGTCGAGGGCGCACCCGCGGCAGGCCGGTTGGTCGCCGCAGAGGTGGGCCGCGCCCCGGTGGGCGACGCGGACGGTGAGGTCGGGCAGACGTTCGCGGAGGCGCCGGGCCCACTCGCGCAGATCCCCGAGGGTGAGGCCATAGTCGGGCGTGGGGAGTTCGAGGATGAGGCACCGGATATGGCCGTCGCGTAACCGTTCAATCAAGCGATGAAGGTCGAGGAACTCCTCGGGCGCGCAGCGGTAACAGCGGTCGCCCTCCTCCGCCAGCGGACAGTCGAAGTCCCGCAGACGGCAACGGGACGGGGGCGGTTCGGAGAGCACGGTGGGACCTTCGCCCGGCCAGTCGTCGGCGACATAGGTGGCGGGGTCGGTCATTCCGGGGCCTCCTCCAGCAGGCCGGAGGCGCGGAGGAATTCGCCGAGGACCGGCAGCACGGCGGGGTCGATGGCGGCGCGGACGCGGCCGCCGCCCGTCTTGGGGTGGTTGGAGAGATCGACGGTGTGGATGCGCGGGGAGAAGGCCGGCCAGAGCCTGAGGCTGGCGGCCAGCAGGGTTCCCTCCCGGGCGCATTCGCCGCAGAGGAAGGCGTCAAAGGCGTCGGCCTCCCACGTCATCACGGCCGTGACGGGGTTGCGCCCGACGCCCCGCACGGTCACGCCGCGGAGGCCGACGGTATTCCAGGGATAACCCCGTCCGGCGGGACGGAGCAGGTGGGGCGGCAGGGTCCGCAGACCGTTGAGGTCAAGCGGGAGACGGCGCAGGCCGCGGTTCGGACCGCAGAGGGAGAGCAGAATGTCGGCAAGGACCCCTTCGTAGCTCGGATGGTAGGGCGAGACGTAGAGCAGACGGTGGGGCTCGTCGACGTACATCAGTTCGCAGTTGAGCGGCGGATAGAAGAGCGAATAGCGGTGGGCCACGTCGCGGTCGAAGGCCAGGACGGGGCGGTCCTTCCTGCCGGCGTGGGAAAAGGCGATGGTGGCGCAGCCCTCGCCCTCGGGCCGGACGATGGGGACGAGGCCGCCGCGATTGAAGCGTTCGGCGGCGAAGACGGCGAAGGATTCGAAGGCTTCCCCGTCCTCGGGCAGGGCGAAGCCCTCCGGGAGGGCGAAGAGCGTATACTGCCGGATGTGGGCAGCACGGGTCTCGGTGGGGGTCTTGGACATGGCTTTTCCGGGGGAGAGATGAGGTTTGGAGGTGGACGCGGCAGCCGCGCCTATGGGCGGCATACCGGCATGACGGTAAAGGGGTTAGGCGTTACGGGGGCGGGTTCTGGCTCCTGCCTGAGGGGGTGGACAAGCGGTTTTCGCGTAGGCCGGTGAGGCCGCGCCTACAGACAATGCCGGGAGTATAACGCGCCCTTTTTCCGGGATGCAAGGAAAAGTTATCAACAGCCCGCGGAGGCCTGACGGGAGGCGGGTCCGGCGCCGCGAAAAAACAGTAAAGGATTATGACAATACGATTCTCGCGCACGAAGGGGGCCCGCTCCGCGTCGGCACCGCGGGAGACCGCCGGTCCGGACAGCGCCAGAGAGGCACCCGGAGGGCCCTCTCCGGGGTGGCGGACAGCCCCCCAAAAAACGTCGCCCATGTCTGAAGCAAAAGTGGGCGACAAATGAAGCAAAAGTGGGCGACAAATGAAGCAAAAGTGGGCGACAAATGAGGCAAAAGTGGGCAACAAATTTACGGCGCGCCGCACGGTGCCGGGAATACGCCTGCCGCATCCAATCATCCCTTTCGGGCCGAGTCAATGCCCTTTGCGCTCAATTGCCCTTACAAAGGCGTGATTCCGCAAATGGCGCGACCACGCTTCATCCCGTAATTGTAATGGTATGGCGCTTGTGAGTGAGGGTGGGCCTTGCTAGAATAATGGCACTGATGACCTTCCGTTGATGCTTATATGTTTTTTGAATTCCCGCAAGGATTTCCACCCATGAAACTGTCCATCCGTCACCTCGCAAAGATTGATTCGGCAGAGTTCGAGTTTAACGGGATTACCGTTGTCGCGGGAAACAATGATGCCGGAAAGAGCACGGTCGGGAAAGCGCTGTTCGCCCTGTTCAACGCATTTTCCAATCTTGACGCGTACGTCCGTAAGGCACGGACAGAGCGACTGCGGCAGATGCTTCATGATGCCCGCATCTTTCTTCCGGCTACAAGCAGATTTTTGGAGAGGGCCCTCCTCGGGGATATGCCAGAGGCTGAGATAAAGGCAACACTGGCCAAGGCTACCCATTATCCGACAAAGAAAAAGCTCTCCCCCGAGGAAATCGACGATTGTTTCAGAATGATTGACGAGGTCAGAGGGTTAACGGATGATGATTTGCGACAGGCTGTCATCTCTGATCAATTCACGTCGGTTTTCAACGGCCAGTTTTCATCGTTGGCTCATCCGGAGGCACCTGCGGAGCTGACATTGAATATCAAGGGCAATGATATTGCCCTTGTGCTCTCGAACAAGGAAGTTCAGTATCACGCTCCGATAGAGATTCTCCATACAGCGTACTGCCTCGATGATCCAAAGGTCTTGGACAGGCTTAATTTGCCTCTTTATTGGACGTCGTCCGTCTCCGGAGACGAGCGTGAGAGCATCTTACTACAAACGCTGAGGGCGAATTTAAGCCGGTCCGGAGTGCCTTCCGCTGCAAAAGCAGTTGATGCCGCACTGACTAAAAAGCGGATGGAGGCCATCAGCGCGCTGCTGGCGGATGTATTGCCGGGAGACATTATGATGGACGCCAGAAGGCTTTTCGTCTTTCATGACAGGCGCATTAACGCTGATGTGGAGTTGCCGAATCTGTCGTCCGGAATGAAGGTCTTTGCGTTACTGTCTCTGCTGTTGTCGAGCGGAACGGTCAAGCCTAAGGACGTGCTGATCTTGGACGAGCCGGAGGTCCACCTCCACCCAGAGTGGCAGATAAAGTACGCGGAGGCAGTTGTTCTGCTCCAGAAACACTATGACCTGACCATTCTGCTGACCTCGCATAGTTCAGATTTCATCTATGCCCTGCAGCTCATGGCTGAAAAGCACGGAATCACAGACAAGGTGAATGCCTATATTGCCGAGATCCATGAGGATGGCGACATGACTGAGACCACCTTCCGCCAAACGTCGGACAAAAACTGGGACAGGCTTTATACCGGTTTTCTGCCGAGTATGAATTTCTTGGACAAGCTTCGCGAAGATTTATTGGAGGGCGCATACTGATGGACCCTACAGTCTATGCCGAAGCGCCAAGGCAATCGCTTCGGGAGCTATCCCGTGACAAGAAAAATGGTCGCTATGCGCTGTTTTTGAACAGACACTTTGACCGGGTGGTCATTAACCTTGAGGCAATGATTGAACAATGGTGCGGCCCACCTCCGCTGCCTGGGGAGGATGGACACTATCCCTGTCGATGTGACGGATTTTATTGGGAGATAGATCCAGAGACTGCAGAGACCACGCAATATCTGTTGGAGTTCAAGGCCGGAAAAGACTCAAACATTCAAGTACTTTATCTGCACCGCAAGCTGTACGACTCTCTCATCAGAATGGTTGAACACAAGGGAACAACATTCGATGAAAGCCGTAAATCAATGGTTTATGTGGTTGTTCATTCCGCCACTGATGAGTCACAGCCACCCGCTCAGCAGCTCCTTCGCCGCAATCACGGACGTCCGGCGCACCCTTGGGAAATCCCGCCTAAGCATCGTGGCGGCGATAAGAATCTGAGTTTACAGAAAGATGTTACCGTCAAAGACGCCTATTATCTCACGCCGGTACAGTTCTACTTCTTCATACGGGAATTCTGGCACAGCGCATAAAAACCGTTGCTGTATCGCCTAGTCCACTCTCAGGCACGCCTTCATCTGCATGGCTTCGGCGATGCTTTCTCCCCGCGCCTTGCGGAATCATCGCCGAGCCCCGCGGTGAGTGCGTTTAAACCCCCGTCGTCCCACTGGCACACGCCCATCCTCCGGAGTCGCCGTGATTCGGTAGCG